>JAKEFN010000089.1 GCA_022616085.1 bacterium | reverse complement strand
TCTTGACTACTGCGAATTCATGTTGCGGGTTGCAAACGGCGGCTCGGAAAGACTCAAAATATCAACAATATTCTTCGCTTTCCTCGCCGCATTTTCGCCTCGCACTATGAATTCTCGCTACGTCAATAGTTTTTTCACAAGCTCTAATTTATCAGCTTATTCAGGGGAATGGGGACAGTCACGATGAACGATAAATTGACACAAAATGTTGCATAATATATCGTTCTGATATGCCTCGTTATGATTAACAGGTACCACTTAGAGACAACAACCCGTAGTGCCGGGAATGAGGTAGCGTACATTTGATGAAATGAATAACTTAATGATCGCGGATCACGATCGATTGGCATTATCAAAAATTGAGGAGTTCCTAAAAACATAATAATAAACGTCATGACAAAAATATATATAGACAAGCTCGCCTTTATTGAGATTTGGGACCGAAAAGTTTTGGAGACGAGAAGTTACGGGAAAGACAAGTGGTATATTCCGGGAGGCAAGAGGGATAGAAACGAATCGGACGAGCAGGCGCTTATCCGCGAAATCAAAGAGGAGCTCTCCGTCGATATTATTGCGGAAACTATAAAGCACTATGGCACTTTTGAGGCCGCGGCCCACGGCAAACCGGAGGGGACATTTGTGCGCATGACGTGCTACACGGCGCAATTCAAGGGCGAATTGACCCCGAGCGCGGAGGTGGAAGAAATGGATTGGTTTGGTTATTCAAAAAGAGATGATGTATCTCCGGTTGATCAGATTATTTTTGACGATTTGAAAGCAAAAAATTTGATAGACTGAAGTGTCCGCAAAAATGAAAATATCAAAAATTTCTATTCCATCGACTAAAGGAAAACTCGCGGCGGTAATACATTATCCCGAAAAAGAAACGGGGCGGCTTGCGATTTTGTGTCCGGGATACCTTGACTCAAAGGATTATCTGCATCTTGTTTCGCTCGCGGACGCGCTTGCGGGGAGGGGATATACAGCGGTCAGATTCGATCCCTCCGGCACGTGGGAGAGCGAGGGCGATATCTCCAATTACACGACTACGCAGTATCTTCGAGATATTAAAAACGTGCTTGAATTCATGCTGAAGCGGGGCAATTATTCATACATCGTGCTCGGCGGGCATAGCAGGGGCGGTTTTACGTCGATGCTTTATGCGGCGAGAGATACTCGGATTTCAGCCGCGGTGGCGATTATGCCACCGTATGTCCTTATGAATACGGTAAGCAAGGACAAAATAGATGTGTGGAAACAAGAAGGTTTTCGTATCTCTGCTCGAGACGTCCCCCAAAGCACAGAAAAGAAAGAATTTCGCGTTCCATATTCCGATATTGAAGATGCGGAGAAATACAATTGTTTAAATGAAATTCCGAACATTCACGCAGCTCTTTTATTGCTTGCGGGAGAACGAGATAATGTCGTTTTGCCTGCTGATGTCAAAATGATTTTTGATCGCGCGCCGGAGCCGAAAAAATATATTTTACTCCGTGGCGTCGGCCATGATTACCGGCGTAATGAGAATGAAATAGATATTGTAAACAAAAAAATTTTGGAGGAGTTGAAGCCGTTGTGAGAAGATATCCTTTATAAAAATTTACGCAAAAAATCCCCTTCAAGAGAAAGGGATTGAGCAGGATGTGCAATCTATAACCACAAGCGAGCAAAAAGCGAAAACTTGTTTTCATTTTTTGCGAGCGCAGTGGTTATATACCAAAAGCAATTCGCAAATATCTATTGCTTTTGGGTATATAAATTTGCGATCTCAATCGGAGTGATGTTTCCGGGGAGGTCAAAGTCGAATATCTTCGAGTAAAAATAGAGCTCGCCTTCGGCTGTTTCTATTATTGAACTCTTTTTTCGAAAGCCGTGGCCCTCTCCTTCAAAGAGCACGAGCGCTGTTTTGACGCCCCTTTCTTTGAGCGCGTCATACATTTCCTGGGATTGGTTTGGAGGAACAATTGTATCCTCTGTTCCTTGAAAAAATATAACGGGATTTTTTATTTTTTTTATATGATATATAGGCGATCGCGCCTCATATACATCTTTTGCATCAGGATACGAACCGCCAATAAGCGTATCCATGTAGTGAGATTCAAATTTATGCGTCTCCTTCGCAAGCGCCTCAAGATCGCTTACGCCGAAGTGGCTTGCCGCGGCCGCGAATACGTCATAGAACGCAACTGCGGCAAGAGCCGTGAAGCCGCCGGCGCTTCCGCCGCGAATAGCCATGTGGTTTCTATCCACGATGTCTTTGTCGGCAAGGTGTTTTGCACCATAGACGCAATCTTGAACGTCCGCAACACCCCAACATCCGTTTAGGCGTTTCCTGTATGCCGTGCCGTACCCGGAGCTTCCGCGGTAATTGACGGCGAGAACGCCGAACCCGCGAGTTGTCCAATACTGGACGCCGGGACTGAAACAGCATGGCGCCGCCGCAGTCGGTCCGCCGTGGATGGTGACGAGAAGCGGAGGCCGTTCGTGTTCCGGCGCCCTAAATTCCGCGTTTCGCGGCGGGAAATAAAGCGCGTGCGCAACCTCGCCGTCCGCAGTCGGAAACGTGATCGGTACCGGCATGGAGATATATTCCGGGTCAAGCTCAAACGACGTCGGCTTTCTTATCACGTCATATTTTTGCGTCTTGAGGTTTACGCGAACGACCGAGATGGATTCAGTCGGCGATCCACCCAGAAAATAAACATAGTCCCCGTATGTGTGGACATTCGCAATTTCCGTATAAGGAAGATCAAGGGGAGTCATATTCCCAAGCGCGTCGATTATACCGAGATTCCATACGCCATCGCGCGTATAGGCGGCGGCAATGCGGCCATCCTCGGTGAAATCATAATGCGATTCGCCCAAATTCCATTGCGGAAAAGTAAACTCCGCTTCCATGGGACAGATGGGTCGCACAGTGGTTTCATCCCACGAATATAAGTTCCAGAAACCGGAACGGTCGGAGATGAAATAAAGCAAATCAGCCTGTCTATTCCACTTTGGCTCTGCGATGGACTCATTTTTCGAATCCAGCACGCGCGTATTTGCGGTAAAGATTTTCATCGCGTCCTTGACCTCGAGCGTCGTGGTATCCCATGGCATGTTGGGATGTTTCCAAGTAATGTAGGCGAGAAACCGTCCCTCTTCTGACGAAAGACGCGGGGAAGAATAAAAATCCATTCCTTCCGCGACCGACGCCACGCTTCCGTCCTCAAGCGAAATCCCGACTATGGAGTTTGTCGCTTCTCCTTCGCCTCTATGATCCTCGCAGACGGAGATAATCCGGTTATGTAACAAGTCCATCGCCATGTCGGCGTAGAATTGTCCGAGCGTATGCGTGAGTTGTTCCGGCTCATCTCCCGGTCTTTTTATCCAGATTTGTCCGAAGTTCGGGTTTTTTGGATTGGTAAAGTTTACATAATATACGGTTCCTTCGTGAACCATGTATGGTGCACCCCCGTATGTATGCACGAAGCTTCGCACATTCGTATCGGCTGGCAAGACATCCTCGATCTCGCCATTTGGTAATTGCCGCACGAGGGCATTCCGGCCCCTTTCGTTTGATCTGGATTCTATCCAATACACCGTTCCATCGGTGTCAATACGCAGGTCGGAAAACCGCGAATTGTCCGCGAGGATTTCCGCCGCGATAGGCGACCTCCAGGACCCGTAAGAAACAACCATTTTATTATCCACCAAAACCTCCTTTCAAAACGCCGAATGGCGCGAACTGCTCCACACGACCGATCGGGCGCATGGTTCGGATGAATGTTATCATGATGCTATTTTTTTGTAAAGGCACACAAATAGTTGCAAATTTGTCAATAAAGTTGTAGAATTTCACGGATGAAAGGACTGCGCATAGAAGGGATTGCCGTGGAGTCGGGAGGGAAGGAGATAGTCAAAAACGCCTCTCTTTCGGTTCTTCCGGCTCACATTACGGCGCTTGTAGGGCCGAACGGATCGGGCAAATCTACGCTTCTCTCGGCTCTTTTGGGCCATCCGGCCTATAAAATAACCGGAGGGTCATGCTTTCTTGACGGCGAGGATATAAGCAGTTTTCCCACTCATAAAAAGGCGCGGGCGGGGCTTTTTCTCTCGCTTCAACATATTCCGGCGATAAGCGGGGTTAAACTTTCCCATTTTCTTTACAAAGCGCACAAAGCGGCGGGAGGGGAGAGTTCTCCGCAGGAATTCGGCGAAACGCTTAAACACCTTGCTCAAGAATACGCCATGGATGAAAGCTTTTTCAATCGCGATATGGGCGGGGAATTTTCCGGCGGCGAGCGCAAAATGTCGGAGGCGCTTCAGATGCTTATTCTTAAGCCGAAATACGCGCTTCTCGACGAAATTGATTCAGGTGTGGATGCAGTATCGCTTTCAAAAATTCTCCGGATTATTAGTTTCCTTCGGGGTCAAGGCACAGGTTTTCTTCTCGTGACGCATTATGAAAATTTTTTGAAGCGTCTATCTCCGGATCATATTTATGAAATCAGCCATGGCATTATCACACAACGATAAAATTATTGATGCGCTTAAAAAGGTGCATGATCCCGAACTCCGGATTGACGTGTGGACGCTCGGGCTTATTTATGACGTGAAGGTTGGCGAAGACGGTATTGATGTCCTTATGACTTTTACAACGCCGTTTTGTCCTTATGCGGAAGAACTTCTCGCAGATATTGAAAAAAAGCTCGAGGATCTCGAGATGGGAGAGGTGCGCGTCAATATAACATTTGATCCGCCATGGGAGCCAAGCCCCGAACTTATGGCGCTCATCGGGCTATAGGGTTTATTTTGAGAATTACCTTTTCTTCCCAACTTTTCTCCGGCGCACGATAAATATATCGGAATACTTCTTGGCGCGGCGGGATTTCTGGCCTTTGCCGGTCGGTTTGCCCCATTTGGACACGGCGCGTCTGCGTCCGCGTCCGGAACGCCCCTCGCCTCCTCCGTGCGGATGATCGGTGGGATTCATGGCGGATCCGCGCACGGTTGGGCGTATTCCCATCCAGCGTGAACGTCCGGCTTTGCCAAGCTTCCGTAGGCGATTTTCGGGGTTTGAGACTTCGCCGACCGATGCCCATGCGGAATCGGGGACTTTTCTTACTTCCGAAGAAGGCATTTTGAGATGCCCAAATCCTCCGTCTATGGCGATAAGTTCGGCGAAATTGCCTGCCGAACGGGCTATTTTTGCACCGTTTTTCGGTTTGAATTCGACATTATACACGAGCGTGCCAACAGGCATATTTTTGAGCGGAAGGCGGTTTCCGGGTTTAATGGGGGCATTCTCGGAAACAAGCACCGCGTCTCCCTCTTTGAGCGAACGCGGAGCGAGAATATATTTTCGTTCTCCGTCGGCGAATACGATGAGCGCTATAAAGCCGGTTCGGTTGGGATCGTATTCTATCGATTCTACCCGTGCGGGGATATCTTTTTTGGCGTATATAAAATCAACATCCCGCATGAGGCGTTTATGCCCGCTTCCCTTATGGCGCGTAGTGATACGTCCGAATGCGTTTCTTCCCACAGCGCGTTTGCGTCCTTTCGTAAGGCTTTTATGCGGGGGCACGTTTGAAACCACTCCTTTATATGAAGGGAGAATAGTGCCTCGGATTCCTGATGATGTGGGCCGTAATTTTTTCATGATAATAATTATGCAAATTCAATTTTATCGCCTTTCTTGAGAAAAACAATCGCCTTTTTTCGGGCCGGACCTGTCCCGTTCGCCATCTTCCGCCGCATGCTCGAATATGTGCGCGGCGCGATGCGGATGATGCGTATTTTTTTCGGGCTGACGCCAAAAAGAGCGGAAACAGATTTTCTGATCTCTGTCTTTGTCGCATTGATTCTCACATCGAAAATATACGCCCCTTTTTCGCTCATCTCCGTAGATTTTTCGGTGATTCTCGGATGCATAAGCGGGCTTTCTGTCACCCGTATCGCTCCGGATTCCGCGTCATGTTCGGAGAGCGTTTTTTTCTTCAAAGCGACAGATACCCCCGTTTCCATTTTGGGTTTTTTTACTTGTTTCTCCGATTTTGTTTTCGGGGTTTCTTTTTTCTTTTTGAATGTGTCTAATAGCGCCATAGTAGTATGTTATTTTTTCCGTCCCGTTTTTGCCTCATCAGCAGATGATTTTGACGATTCTTTTGTTTCCAAAAAAGCGATGCTGTCATCCGGACGGGTAATGATGATGTAACGGTTGTTCAGGAGATCAAGAACATTCAAGTTCCGTATGCTTTCGAGGGTAACATTATTGATGTTCCTGAAGCTTTTTCGCCCTGTGGTGTCGTCTTCAAAAAAGGTGACAAGCACGCTTTTGGCTTCTTTCGGCGAGAAATCTGCTCCCGCCTGTTTGCCGATCAGAGAAAGCGCGCGCTCCGCTTCTTTTGTTTTTGGACTTGCGACAGTGAAGGAATCGAGAAAAAAGAGCTCCTTATCGTCTGTTTTTTTTGAGATTGCGCTCCACAGCGCCGCGACGCGCATTTTTTTGTTAACGCTTCTCCGGTAATTTTTTTCCGCGCGAGGGCCGTGCGTTACACCTCCGCCCCGCCAGATGGGAGAACGGCTTGAACCATGGCGGGCGCGTCCCGTCCCTTTCTGCCGCCACGGTTTTTTGCCCCCGCCGCTTACCTCGCCCCGTCCTTTGGTATGCGCGGTGCCGACTCTTTTGTTTCCTGCAAACACATTCGCAACCTGATGGACAAGGTCGGGATTCCAAGGCGCTCCGAAAATGCGCTCCGGCAGTTCGATGGTTCGCGCTTTTTCTCCATTTTGCTTGTATACGTCCGCTTTTTTCATTTTTTTATGCTTATGCGCTTCGAATTTCGAGAAGCGTTCCGCGCCTTCCAGGCACGGCGCCCGAAATCAAGAGCTCGTTTTTTTCTTTATCTACGGAAATGATCCTGCTCTTTTGGACTGTAACGCGATTCCCGCCCATGCGTCCGGCCATACGCGTGCCTTTGAATACCCGCTGGGGCCCTGTCGCTCCGATTGAACCCGGTTCGCGTTCCGAGTGTTTTTGGCCGTGCGAACGCCGTCCGCCATGGAACCCGTGCCGCTTTACGACACCCTGGAAGCCCTTTCCTTTGGTTATGCCGGAAACGCGCACCGATTCTCCCGGTTCGAACGCGTCCGCATCTATCAAGGCGCCCTCTTCATATGAGCCGTCCGACTCACCGAGCCGAAATTCTTTGAGGTGTTTGAAAATGCCGTGTTTTTTGGTTTTGCCTCTCACCGCTTTGCTCACACGCTGTTCTTTCGTTTCTCCATAACCTATCAAAACGGCGTCATAGCCGTCTCTCTTTTTCGATTTCTGACCGAGAACCGTAACCGGTCCGGCCGATATGACGGTAACGGGAATACGCCCGCCGTCTTCAGCGAACACCTCGCGCATGTGTTTTTTTGTGCCCAATATGAATTTCATAGTATGTCAGAATATTAACGGTATTTTCAAAAAAAGCAAGCAGGCTGCCCGTATATGCATACAAAACCCCAAACCCGCCTTGGTTCTCTAGCGTTTTTGAGCTTTTCCTAGAGCTTGTGAAAAAACTATTGACGTAGCGAGAATTCATGGTGCGAGGCGAAAATGCGGCGAGGAAAGCGAAGAATATTGTTGATATTTTGAGT
>JAKEFN010000011.1 GCA_022616085.1 bacterium | reverse complement strand
GAGATAAAGAATATTGACGGAGGAATCGCATTCAATGAAGAAACCATGCATAAGATGCTCGCCCTCTTCAAGGATTTGGAGTCTTCCCCGGACTTCATATTCGCCGGAAGCATCCATTTCAACGTTGATGCCCATTCAAAGTATGCGGACAAGGACGTCTCGCGGGACGAAAGCCTCTTTTCTTTTGCCGAGAATGACGATAAAAAGAGGCTTGAACTAAAAGAAATGACCCTTTCCGTTGTGCGCCATATGAACACCCCTATTGCATATATGTATGACGGAGTCGGTGTTATGGACGAAGCGCGGATCGTGGGAGAACTTTACGACATTCCCGTAATAGACGTAGCGAACGCTATTCTCGGCCATGATCCCGAGACCGGAGCCGATATTGTCACAATCGCGAAGGCGCTTCATGAAGATTCGCTGCGCATTCTTCTCCCGCTCATGAAACAACGCGAGAGAGACGCGGTAATCCCTTCTCTCCTTCGCTCTTCAAAGAAAGGCATGCTCAAGCCGAGCATGTTTAATGTGGAAGCGCTTGCGGAAAAGGTCAATTCCGCCACAGCCGCTGACCTCATCGCGCTTGCCAAGGCGAAAGGCAGCTTCTATGTGCAGCGGGTGCTTGCGGAAAAGGTCAATTCCGCAACCCCGATAGACGTCATCGCGCTTGCCAAGGCGAAAGGCGACCCCAATGCGCAATGGATGCTTGCGGAAAAGGTCAATTCCGCAACCCCGATAGACGTCATCGCGCTTGCGGAGGCAAAAGGCAGCTTCTATGCGCAACAGGTGCTTGCGAAAAAGGTCAATTCCGCAACCCCGATAGACGTCATCGCGCTTGCCAAGGCGAAAGGCGACCCCAATGCGCAATGGGAGCTTGCGGAAAAGGTCAATTCCGCAACCCCGATAGACGTCATCGCCCTTGCCGAGGCGAAAGGCGGCTCCGGTGCGCAACAGGTGCTTGCTAAGAAAGTTCCTTCCGCAACGATCACTGACCTCATCGCGTTTGCGGAGACGGGAGGCAACTTCTATGTGCAACAGGTGCTTGCGAAAAAGGTCAATTCCGCCACAGCCGCTGACCTCATCGCGCTTGCCAAGGCGAAAGGCGACCCCAATGCGCAACAGGTGCTTGCGGAAAAGGTCAATTCCGCCACAGCCGCTGACCTCATCGCGTTTGCGGAGACGGGAGGCGACCTCTATGCGCAGCGGATGCTTGCTAAGAAAGTTCCTTCCGCAACCCCCGCAGATGTTATCGCTTTAGAAAAGGTCGGAGTCGATGCCGCCGTGCTGATGGTTCTTCGGAGGAAGGTTCCGGAGTTACCATAGAGATTTATACATCTCTGCTACGCATTTTTTTGAGAATGGCGATATCTTCCGCCACCTTGTCATGCTCGGTTTCGAGAATCATGTCTATGCCGTGTTTCTCCGCGAAGCGAGTGATATGCCGGAAGCCGTCCGTGCCGATAAAACCGTCTCCGATATGCTCATGTCGGTCTTTATGCGCGCCAAACTCGACTTTGCTGTCGTTCGCGTGCATCATTTTAATTTTTTCAATACCGAGCTCGCTGTGCAAACGTTCGATCGTCTCGGCGAACGATTGCGTCGTGCGCCAATCATAACCTGACGCAAACGAATGTTGTGTATCAAGGCAGATTCCCGCGATTGCTTTTGATCCCGTGCGTTTTATGATTTTCGCGATTTCTCTGAAGTTATCGCCGATGACTGCGCCCGCTCCCGCGGAGTTTTCAATAAGGAGCTTGCATGAGCCCTTGTAGCCGTCAAGCGATTTTGCAAGGAGTTCCGCCGTTTGTTTTACTCCCTCGTCCTGGCCTATGTCTTTTGCCGAGCCGAGGTGCGTCATCACATAGCGTGCGCCGAGAAGCGTCCCTCTCTCCAATTCATCGCGTATGACCGAAACCGACCCGTAACGGATACGGTTGTTGGCAGACGCAAAATTTATGAAGTAGGGCGTATGGATATAAACGTTTCGGATGTTGTGTTTTTTTATCTCGGCGTTCCATTTGGCGAGAGTGTCTTCGGTGAGTCTTGGCGCGGGGCCGCCTTGCGGGGAGCGCGTGAATATCTGCATCACTCCGCACCCGAACGCCGCGGCTCGTTCCGGAGCATTCCAAATCCCGCCCGCAATTGAAACATGACATCCGATATTCATGCGGACATTGTAACACAAAAAAGCCGCAAAATGCGGCTTATCTCGGAAGGAATTCAAGAAGTTTAAAAACAGCGTGCATGGGACGCGCATACGTCCCGATAATGTTTCCATTATCGTCTTTTCTCTGATTTGTCAGGATACCGACAAGCTCATATCCTGATTTTCTTTTGACTTTTACGGTCGGGTATCGTATAAGAGTAAAGCGATCGGGTATACGGGCTTTCCAAGCGCCGCTTCTATAATTTCTTTTTCCGCGTGATATTTTATTTCGATTGCCGTCATCATCCCGACGAGATAGTACTCCGATTCGTTGTAACGAATGAACGCTCCGCCGGAACCGCCGTAGTAACTCCACGCCGTTGTCCTTACACTTGAAGAGTCTGTGCCGTCTGCGAAACCGCAGGTAATGGAAAAAAATCCGTTCGGAAATCCGACATTCCATATAATCTCGCCGTCTTTTACTTCCCGATTATGTATCGGGATTGGTTTTATGGCGGTAATTTTCGGGATTTCGAGTATTGCGATGTCGTTCTTTTTATCTTGAGCGATTATTTTTACGTTACTGATTATTTTTACGTTACTGAAGAGCGCAATGAAAGAAAGGTTTTTCGTCTTTATAGAAACCGTTATCTTCTCGGCGCCATCAACAGTATGGTATGCGGTTAAAACTAGCGCGGGGGATATAAGCACGCCGCTCCCGCTGTACTTTTTTCCTCCACTCTCTGAAGTTATTTTAAATACCGCGTCCGTCACCGACGGCGGCGGGGAAGTATTGCAGTCCGGTCCGCTTCCGTATACGTTCGTTCCAAACAAAACAAGCAGAACACCTATTGAACTTCTCATTTTCAAGGACCTCTGTTTGTAATTTTATGATTTAATATAACATAATATAACGTACAGTCAAGCTGAAAAATAAACGCATTATACTGCCTTTGTGTTAGAATAAAACCATGCAGACAACAGAAAAAGACCCTCACGCGCGCCATTCAAAACCGAAAATACAGTACGCCGACGACGATACGGAACCGGTGAAGTTTCTTCTCCGTCTCCGTCTTCCTTCCCTCATTATCGGCCTTTTTCTCGGCATCGGGCTTTCTTTTATCACATCGGGTTTTGAGGAGGTGCTTATAAAAAATATCTCGGTGGCGTTTTTTATTCCATTTATAGTGTATATGACCGCGGCGGTGGGAGCGCAGACACAAAATATTTATATCCGCGATCTCAAGTCAGGAAAAGCGAGTTTCAAAAAATATCTTCTCAAGGAAGGTTTGTTAGGGCTTGTCCTCGGTCTTATTTTTGCAATCGCAACATATCTTTTTATCGCCTTTGGATTCAAAGCGGGAAACGTTGCGCTTGCGGCATCCCTTTCGATTTTTTGCACGATAGCCACCGCGCCGCTCATTGCTCTTATTATCACGGAAATTCTTGAGCTTGAGCATACCGATCCGGCGGTCGGCGCAGGGCCGATTGTGACGGTCATACAAGATACGATAAGCAT
>JAKEFN010000010.1 GCA_022616085.1 bacterium | reverse complement strand
GGATATGATGCTTGAGAGAAACCCCGCTATCCTCAAATATCCGCTGTATTTCTATCAGAGCGTGCGTCATGCCCAACACCACCCTTTTCAACGGCCCTGTTTCTTCTTTAATCGCTTCCGATATTTCTCCTTTTCCTTTCCAAATAACGGCTAGCAAGCCCAAGAAAAAAACCACTATTCCTATAATAAGTTCTTTTGCTCCGACTATGAAATTAATCGTGGTTTCCGGTGGCATTTAAAGATAGTGTACAATTTCTAGGGTAGTTTTGCACATAAATCTCTTCTCAACAACGCCGCATCCTTTTTTTCCTTCAATGCCAGCGCAATGGCTTCGCGGATGTTCGTCAAAGCTTCATCAAGTGTCTTTCCCTGCGTATAACAACCCTCAAAAACAGGGCATTCCACCACATAAAATCCATCCACATCCCGCTCAACGACAAGCGGCACTTGGGTTCCAGCCATGCCGCCAGTATACACCAGTACATTTCGGGCGCGAAGAATCTCCTGCTTTTGCATGATTGGGAACAACATATGCCAGGACAGCTCAAAAAACCATCAAAAAGAAATAAAAAAAGACATGCCCTGGTTGCTAGTTGTGGCTTATTTATAACCTCCCCACGTCCCGCACCGTGATCACGATCATGAGGAGGATGAGCGCCGCGAATCCGAGGCCGTTTATCCAGAGCTCGATGCGCCGCGAAACGGGCGACCCCTTGAGCTTTTCAATAAGGATGAGGAGGAACCTCCCGCCGTCGAGGGCCGGGAACGGGATGAGGTTCAGAACGAAAAGATTCACGGAGATCAGGCCGACGAGCCAAAGAAACGGCACCGCCCCGGCCGCCCCGGCAGACTTTGCGACGGAGAAAATCCCCACGGGACCCACGACCCCTTCGGGCACGGCGGCCGTAAAGAGAATCGTTTTGATGATGGAATAGAATGCGACGCCGGTATCGCGCGCGAGCGACGCGGCGGCCGTAAAACCGCTGCCCACGGCCCGGAGCGGAGGTTCTTTCGCGACGCCGACGTCCGCGACGAGCACGCCGAGCGCTCCTTCGTTTTCCGGAGCGTCCTTTCGCGGGGTTGCCGCAACCACGATTTCTTTTCCCGCGCGCTCGATCGTTATCCCGACCGACGAGCCGCCGCGGGCGCGCATGAATGCGGTAAACTCCCGGACCGACGGGAAGCCTCTCACGATGTCCCCCGGAACGATGCCAGCCGATTCCGCGGGCGAACCCTCGCGCACATCCTGCACGACGATCGCGGGCGCGGTGCCGATCACGTAGACCACGGCAAAGAGGGTCCAGCCGATCAAAAAATTCATCG
>JAKEFN010000088.1 GCA_022616085.1 bacterium | reverse complement strand
GACCGCGCCGCCGGGGCCGGAAGTGTATGAGAAAGTAAAAATGTGCTATGAAAAAATGATGCAAGGCCAAACACAGCAACAGTATCCGAGTCAATACCCGAAAGATCCGAATCAATTTCCGCAATATCCAAGCAGTGAAAGCGCCCCACCGCCGCCCGAGGAGCCCAAACCGACAAGTTTTCTCGATCGGCTTGTCGCGAACGCACTCGCGCCCTTCCGATGGCTATTGGGGAAGTAGGTAGATAGTCATTTCGCAAAAGCGATAAATCAGATATCATGAGGGTATGCGCATTCTCATCGCCACACCTCTCTTTCCTCCCGACATTGGCGGGCCGGCGACATATTCGAAAGTACTTGTTGAAGAATTGCCGAAACACGGCGTCGAGGTGAAGCTTGCGTCATTCGGAAGTGTGCGGAAGTCGCCGAAAGGGATTTCGCATTTCGCATATTTCTTCTTCGTACTCTGGCGAGCGCGCGGGTGCGACGTGGTGTATGCGCAGGACCCGGTCTCTGTCGGACTGCCCGCGATGTATGTTGCGAAAATTTTTCGCAAAAGATTTTATCTGAAAGTAGTGGGGGACTTCGCGTGGGAACAATACCAAACGCACAACGCAGTAAGTCTAGAAGAGTTTCAGGACAAAGATTTTGACTTTTTCACGAACTTGAGAAAAAAAGTAGAGCGATACGTGGCGCGGCAAGCGGAGAAGATAGTAGTGCCGAGCGAATATTTAAAAAAAATTGTTGCGCTGTGGGGGGTTGCGCCGGAGAAAATCACAGTCATATATAATGCATTCGAGTCTGTGGGAGTGAACGAGAGGAGGGACGAATTGAAAAAAAGATTCGGGATTGAAGGACCGGTCGTCATGACCGCCGGGCGGCTGGTTCCGTGGAAGGGAATGAGCGGTTTGATCGAGATTCTGCCCGGCATTCTTGCCGCGAGGCGAAATGCGAAACTCGTTATTGCGGGCGAGGGACCGGAGAGGATAAAACTTGAAGAATGCGCGCGCGAGGGGGGCGTG
>JAKEFN010000087.1 GCA_022616085.1 bacterium | reverse complement strand
CCTTGTCCGCATCCACTTCCACAAGGTCGCCGTTTTTGAATATTCTCGTCGCATTTTTTGTTCCAACAATGCACGGTATACCCAATTCTCTTGAAACGATTGCGGAATGAGATGTTATCCCGCCTTCGTCAGTAACAATTGCGCTGCTTTTGAGTATAAGCGGCATGAGTTGAGGTCTCGTCTGCCCTGTTACAAGCACGATTTTTTCACCCTCGCGAATATTCTCAATTTTCTTGAGCATGTCATCGCCCCACTGAAATAACAATGCCTTTCCTTTCAAGACGCCTCTTACCGCAACGGTTCCCGTGACGCTCGTAACATTTTTCAGATTCTCGGCGGGAACGAGCATGCCAAACGTCTCATCAGCTTCTCTGCCGTGGAAGACTTTTGTTTCAGGAAAATCGTATATGAGCAAAAATGATTTCATTCGTTCTGATAATATATCCTTTGACATAGAGCCGCCGCGCGCGAGTCCCATGAGTTCCTCAACGGTGCAATGACGGATAAAATCATAATCGTATCCGCATTTTTCGCTTATCGCGTGCATCAGGCGTTTCATTGATTCATAGAGCGGCATCCATCCATGAATTCGTTTGAGGAGACGTTTGTGGCCGATCGTTGCCAACAACGCGCACAAATGAATGGTCTCATCGTCAATTTCATATTTCCGTATAATTTTATTTTTATTCTCTCTGATCTCTTTATTGCGCGAAGCGAGACGATTAATCTCTGATTGAATCGTCTCCGGATCAAGCGCGTAACCCGACGCATTTCGATAAAAATATGAAAGGGGCCACGGCTCCCTCCCGTCTGCCGCGCCGAGTATCGCATATTTCTTATGATGCTCGTTTATCATCTGATCAAACTCTTTGCTTCGAGAAGAAATTTTTTCGGTGTGAATCTTGAGCATGAGCGCATGCCAGTCAATCTGTTCGTCAATAAGAGGGGTGCGCTCAGACGCAGTCGTGAGAATGGCATAGATATCATTAACCGCGTCATGGGGAATGTTTCGGCGAAGATTTTTTCGGATATGCTCATCAATCAGAGTGAATCGTTGGGGCTGGCACGCGAGAAAAAATCGGTAATTCATTTGCATCGAATCAATGCTTTGCTCAAGGAGATCGACAAGCTGTAAAAAGGAGATGCTTTTCAAATTTTGCCGCTCAAGCGCGCGAACCATTTTCCTGTTATGCCGAACGGCTTCAAAACTTCCCTTAAGAAACTCGCCCACATATTTCTCGCTGCGAAAATCTCTGAATCCGGACTTCCCGAATAGCGCCATTTCTTCTTCAGAGTCATACGCTTCGCCGAGTTTGTTCGGGTTATCTTTCTGATAATACAGGAAATGCCGCGGTTTGTGCGAGGCAAAAACCGATTTATATGCTTTAGCGATAATCATATCCGGCTCGAAAACGCCGTTTCCCGATGCCTCCCATGTTTTTATATAGGTAATTCTATGATTGATCGATTTCTTGCTTTGCTGTGCTTTCATTCTGCTTGACATAATAAGTAGACTATATTATCATTACCCTGATTTCAAGTATTTTGATAAGAGGAGGACGCGTTGAGTACAAAAGAGATTTGGATCGTTCGACATGGAAAAAACAGGCTCGATACTGACTTCAAGAGCCTCGGCACATGGCAGGCGAACTGTCCGCTTTCTCAAGAAGGCCGCGACGAGATCGCTCGGGTTAAACGGGCATACATAGATGGCGAGACTTTTAAGATTCTTGCCTGCTCTTGGTTTACTCGGGCATATGAAACGGCAACCATCCTGGTGCCGGAACCGAATCGTTGGAGAAAAACCCCCGCATTGGCTCCGCGGCTATACATTGAGCTTGATAGTTGGCTCAAAGATCACATAAAGGACATGGACCCGAGGGAGTATCCAAACATTGACGATATAGCCCTCACGAATAGGATATTCCGTCCTGATTTTTCCGCCATTGAAGCGCGGTGGATGCTACATGCGATTATTTTTTTTCTCAATGAATTGGGGAAGGGAGAAAAGGCTCTCCTTGTGAGCCACCGCCCCCTGATTGATCTTTTAAGAGGTCTTTTGGACTTGAGCTTCCCCCCGCTTGAACAGCGTCTTGAAAAAGGCGGTATGTACAAGTTAATCTTCAAATATGGCTCTTTGTGGCAGGTAATACATTGCCCGCCGCCTAAGTAAGAACAGTATGAAGACCACCCTGCCCCGCATAAACGGGGTATTTTATCGCTTGACGTCATTACGAGTCACCCTCTCCAAAATCCGCACCATCCCCTTGTCCGCATCCACTTCCACGAGGTCGCCGTTTTTCAAAATTTTGCTCGCGTTTTTTGTCCCCACGATACAGGGAATATTCAGCTCGCGAGAAACAATCGCCGCATGAGAAAGCATGCCGCCGATATCAGTTACAATTGCGGACGCTTTTTGGCACGCAAGCATGATTTCCGGCGCCGTAATTTGAGAAACGAGTATCTCTCCTTTTTTCATCTGTTTCGCTTCTCTGTGCATTTTATCAATATTGCCATAATCCGTGATTATGCGGCGCACAATACCGCGCACGACCCGATGCGTATTATGCGCCACAAGTCCCCTGAATACCTGCCCCTCGCCATGCGTTTCTTCCGGTAGAAACGGCTGAATAAATTCTTCCGCTTCAGAACCCTGAAAAAATAGAACTTCACTTCCATTTTTCAAAAAAACAAACGCCTTTTTTCTCTCTTTAATAAAAGTTGATGACACCAAACCTGCTCCTCTGAACAATGCGCAGAACTCATCCCATCTATACCATTCGAGGTCTTCATCGGGAATTGAGAACTGCTTTCCTGCTTTCCCAAGAATTGTTTTCAGATATCCCGATTGCTCAAAGAGCAAGCTATTGAGAATCTCACGGATGTCATTTTTATATTTTCCCACACGTTCCATCTTCTTTTTTTCTCGCGAAGGAAGCGTAGCGACGAATTGAAACAGTGGATCAAGATAACCATTATTAAAAAGAGAGAATCCTGAAATTACCGGTTCAATCGTCTTCTGCATTTGAAGTATATCTTTGATGGCGAGTTTCTTTTTTTGTATTAATTTCCTGCCTTCTTCTACTGCCTCTTTGCTTTTTTTCAAAGTTATCGCCGAACGCTTAAGCAATTCTTGGAGAAATTCTTCCGTTCCCGCTTTTTCCGCTCTTTCAGCAAAACAGGCGTTGGAAAAATAAGAATATGAAGTATTCTTTTTTGAAAAACTTATCGCTTGAACGGGCATATAATAAGGCATGTCCAAAAAATCCTCAAAAAGAACACGAAGCCCTTCAGCGCTAAAATTGAAACTGAAATTCTGCGGAACAAAAAAAGAATAGGGATCGGGCGATGATCTTGAAAGCGTCGTGATCGGCCTCGACTGCACGATGTAAAACTTCCCCTTTTCCCATGCCCATTCGATGTCTTGCGG
>JAKEFN010000086.1 GCA_022616085.1 bacterium | reverse complement strand
TTCTCCCACGTAAACTCCTCCGCTCTCTTTCTCGCATTCCGCCCCCTCCGCTCGGCTTCTTCCCTGCTTTGGAGCGCGTCGCAGATTGCATGAGCGAGGCTCTCGGGGTCATCCGGTTTCGCAAAAAAGGCGGTCTCTTCATCAAGAATCTCTTGCAGAGCCGGCACACGAGAAGCGACGATCGGCGTGCCGCTTGCCATATATTCAAACAATTTCATGGGGGATGTGTAAAGGCGCGAATCTTCATTTTGTCCGCTATTCGGAAGAACAAGACAATCCGCCGCTTTCAGAAAATACGGCATATCCGATCGTGGCTTATGTCCCAATATATAGATATTTGAAATGTCACCGTACTTTTTCTTAAACGCGGGAATATCTTTATTCGTTCCCCCGACAAAATAAAAATCCGCGTTTTGCAATTCTTTTGCGGCATCCGCGAGAATATGCGCCCCTTTACGCGGATAAAGATGGCCTGCGTATAATATGATTCTTTCCTCTTTCGGCAAAGAAAGCCGCGCACGGCATTTCTCTTTCGATTCCGTTATCGCAAAGCGCGCCGGATCAACTCCGTCGGGCAAGACGGCCAGTTTCTCCGGAGCTATGCCTTTTCGGATAAAAAAATTTCTAAGCCCCGCCGTAATGACTATGTTCATGAGCGCTCGCCTCATAACGCGACCGGTTACCGCATGCCACGAAGGCGCATGAGCCTCAAAAATATACGGCTTTCCGAGAAATGAAAAAAAGAAAAGAGGCACGCTATCTCGCGCGTAAATAATCGAATACCCCTTCCCCGCCCCCGCCCACAGAAGCGCGGAGATCGAAAACGTAAATGACTGCACGAGAAACCCGACACGCCCGAATCGCACAAGATCCCATGTCGGAAGCCGTATAATGCGGAATGTCTCTGGAATTCCATAATATGAAAAAATATCCTGATCGATATTGTTTTTTCTTCGGGGAATGACGAGCGAGACATCCATGCCGCGCGCCGCAAACGCCGCGCACATCTCCATAACCTGTATTCCGTGGGCCTTCTCAGTCGGAAGGCGGATGTTTGCTATATAGAGAAGCTTCCGCATGTTTTATTTTTTATAGTGTTATGTCTATAACTATCATAACAGACTGAAAAATGAAAGATACGCGCACGGATTGGCAACACGCATAGGAGAACCTATTTGTTCCATGAATTAACCGGCGCAATCAAAAGGGGTCTTTTTTGACCCCTTTTTTCTTTTCTGCTATATTTTCTGTATGCCAAAATCTAATGTCTTCATTACCGGCGTTGCCGGTTTTTTAGGGAGCCATCTCGCCGATAGAATGCTCGAAAAAGGGCACCGCGTCTCCGGGTGCGACAATATGCTCGGCGCGGATGAGCGCAATGTGAGCAAAGATGTAGACTTTTATCGAGACGACGCGCGAGATTTTGAAAAAATGAAAGCGCGGCTCAAGGGCGTAGACATACTCTATCACTGCGCCGCCG
The DNA here is from genome assembly GCA_022616085.1 of bacterium. Taxonomy (GTDB): domain Bacteria; phylum Patescibacteriota; class Minisyncoccia; order Phycocordibacterales; family JAKEFN01; genus JAKEFN01. Next base: position 3,644 of record JAKEFN010000086.1, on the reverse strand, counting down.
CGCCGCATGAGGGATTAAGCGTCTTTTCGCCGACACTTATCACGGCGCACACCTATAACTCCACCGTAGGAGTCGTGAGCGCCGCTGTCGTGGCAGATGTCAAGCGGGTCGTCTTTTGCTCAAGCATGGCGCGCTACGGCCGCCAGGGCGGAGAGGGCGGGATATTCAGCGAAGATATGCGTCCGGAACCGGTAGACCCGTATGGCATCGCGAAGGTCGCCTCCGAACTTTTTATACAATCAATGGCCGAGGCTCATGGATTTGAATATGCGATTATCGTGCCGCATAACATTTACGGCCCGCGACAGAAATACGACGATCCGTTCAGAAACGTGCTCTCCATTATGATTAACCGCATGCTTCAAGAGAAACAGCCGATCATCTACGGAGACGGCATGCAACGGCGGAATTTTTCTTATATCGAAGACACGGTGGGACCGATGGAAAAAGCGGCGTTTGAAGATAACGTCATCGGTGAAACAATCAATGTGGGGCCCGATGACGAGTTCATCACGATAAACGAAGCGGCGGAGACGCTCGCGGATATTCTTGATTTCGACCTCAACCCTATCTATATGCCTGACCGTCCGCAAGAAGTGAAGCATGCAAGCTGCAGCGCGGAAAAAGCGCGGCGTCTTCTCGGCTATCAGACGAAAACAACATTCCGCGAAGGCGCGGAGGAACTCGTGGACTGGATCCGCATGCGCGGCGCGAAACCGTTTGAGTATCATCTCAATCTTGAGATCATAAACGACCGCACCCCTCGCACCTGGAGAGACCGCCTTATTTAACAGGCTTCACGCGACAGAGATATGCAATTTGGTGCCCAAAGAGGTTTTTCCATATATTTTTTGCACTCGGGAAAAGCCCGAAAAATGAAAACCCGTTAGAAGACTCTGTCTTTATAACCTCGAGGCCGAGGGCATCAAGCCAATCAAGAAAATCAGTGTGCGACCAGAAGCGAATGTGCTCGGACGGATGATGCACCCACTGGGTAAAAAAACGCCCGGAGAAAAAAAGGTGCAGACGAAAACGGTAAAATGCGCTATTAGGGATGGTAAGCGCGAAGCAGTCCGTATGCGGGGAGAGGACGCGAATGATATCTTCGGGGTTTCTCGTATGCTCAAGCACCTCGCTCATGACGATGTAGCCGAACTTTTCAGAAAAATCTTCCGTTTTTATATTTTCAAGATTGATTTTTTTCGCTTCTATGCCGTATTCGCGGTGTCCTCGAAGCACCGCCTCTGAAATATCTCCGACAAAGACCACACACCCCTTCTCTTTGAGTTTAAGCGGAAGAAGAGAATTGCCGCATCCGAAATCGGCGACTTTTGCCCCGGCCGGAATCCAGTCGAGTATTATTTTTTCGCGTTCCTTCAGCGAGCCGTTCAAAGAAAAACCGCGCTTTTCCCAATAGCGATCGTAGTCTATGCTCCGTATGTTCGAAAAATCAGGCTTTCTCGCTCCCTCAAAGTAAAACATATTTTTATTCTACAGCCGAGAAACTATATCCTCAACAAGCATCTTCGCCATGAGCCTGTCCAAGAAAAGCTTTCGCGCTTCCCTCCCTATACTCTCTCGCATAGTGTCATTGTCTTTTAACATGAGAATTTTTCGCGCAAGATCTTCGGGATTGCCGGCTTCGCAAAACACAATATTCTTGGTGTCGATAAAAAACTCCCGCGCGGCCGGCGTGTTTGCGGTAATAACCGCCCTGCCGCACGCAATCCCCTCATAGACTTTATTCGGAATGACAAGCGGCGTTTTTGCGGTAATTCCGAAAATGCCGAGCACGATATCGGCACGCTGCACGAAAAACGGAATTTCGTGCGGCGCCTTTTTGCCCAAAAATAATATGTTTGAAACCGAAAGATCGTCCGCAAGCGCGCGCATGCCGAGTTTGTCGCCGCTTCCGATAATCTGAAAAATCATGTCCTGCTCGTTTTCAAGCAGTTTCGCCGCCCGGATAATCACATCAATTCCCTGAAGCGGAATGAAGCTCCCGTGAAATTCGACCGTAAAAATGGCATTCTTTTCGCCCGCGCGGCCAGGGAAAAAAATATCCTCGTCGCATCCGATAAAAACACGGACGCATTTCTCTTTCCCGATGCCGAACGTCTCCGCGAAATAACGAATATGCTCCTCGGTATCAAGAAGAACGCGCGAGGCGAGACGAGAGCTATGCCAGTCGAGAAACCAATCCTTGACTCCCCGAATGCTCATTTTGCCGTATACTTTGCGATCTTCCGTGTTTGAATTATAGAGGGAGAGAAATGCGTCAAAAATGATAGGCTGACGAAAAAGAAGCTTTGCGAGCCATACAACAGTCTGGCCCGGAAAAGCAACGAGAATCACATTGAATTTCTCCCGCCGCGTCTTTCTATATTCGCGAAAGAGTTTCAGATATTTCTTAAGCCCCGGATGCTCTTTGGGATCGGCGCGGCATTCCACGATACGGAAGCCGTTCTCGCGAAATCCGCGCATAAGCACTTTGCTTCTCGCATAGCCCGGATCGTAAATACCGAAAAAACAGACAGTTTTCATAGTCGTTTTCCCGCCGCCCGGCGCCATGATTCCAAAATTCTATCAAAAATTTCTTTTTGCGGAAGGAGTCTTTCACGGATTCGCGCATTTTCTTTTAAGAGTCTTGCGCGCATATGATCATCCTCCATAATACGCGCCATCATAGCCGCAAGCGCAGACGCATCCCCGACCGGAACAATGAGCGCATTTTTCTCATGTTCAAAAATTTCTCCGGCGCACCCGACATCAGTCATGATAACCGGAAGCCCATTGCATGCCGCCTCAATCGGCGCGATACCATACCCTTCAGAATCGGACGAGAGAACGAAAGAATCGCATTCGGCAAAAAGCTCCGGAAGATTATTATGAAAGCCGACAAACCGGACTCTTTCCCCCAAACCGAAACCATGCGCAAGTGTTTCAAGCTTTTGCCTTTCGCCGCCTTCCCCCGCAATAATAAGCCGCGCGTTTGGATATTCTTCCGAGACTTCCTTAAACGCACGGAGCAAGAGATCAAATCGTTTAACCGGCACAAGCCGCCCGACGCTCATGAATGTAAAATACTCTTTCTCGCCCGAATGCATGCGTGGAATAAACAAGGCGCAATCAACAAAAATGGGCGCAACCGTTATTTTTTCTGAAGAAATGCCTATATCGCCAAGCGCCCGCTTCAACCGTTCGCTTACGACGCGAATACTATCCGCTCTCCCAAGAAGAAACCGCGAAAGCGCGCCTCGAATAAATGTCTTCTTCTCAAATCCATGCACCTGCATTTCAAAACCGGTTCCCGCGCGATGCGAGACGAGATACGCAACAAACCCCAAAAAATAAACATCGCTCGTTGATACGACATCAAATTTCTCTTTTTTGAGAAGATCGCAAGAAAATCGCCATATCCGCCAGAGCGCAAGCGCCCGTCCGCGTCCGCATATGCCATACGCCCGCGCTTTGTCCGAAAGTTTCAAGAAAATGTCCCGCTCCGCCGGCACAACAGCAACATACGCATCCGCAAGCTCTCCATATTCCCGCGCCCGTGTCGCCGTCTTTGACCCCTCCTCCGTCACAGAGCTATCCAAACCGAATGATAGTACGCGCATAATGTCTCATTAGGACATCAAATA
>JAKEFN010000009.1 GCA_022616085.1 bacterium | reverse complement strand
GGCTCGGCTCGGGGTTGCGGCGCTTCTCGGCATGCTTATCGGGGCGGAGAGGATTTTTGCGGGCAAAATCGCCGGTATGCGCACCTACGCGCTCGTATCCATGGGATCCGCGCTCTTTGTCGCCGCGTCCATTATGGCTGCAGAAATCTATACCGCAAAAGGATTTAGCGCCGATCCGCTTCGCATGCCGGCACAGATTGTTACCGGCATCGGTTTTATCGGCGCGGGCCTTATTATTTTTCGTGATTCTCGCGTGCGAAACCTCACGACCGCGGCGGGGATTTGGGTTGCCGCCGCGATCGGCATTGCCGCGGGATTCGGGTTTTTTGCGCTTGCGTCGCTCGCGACCCTCTTTACCGTCTTTATTTTTACCGTCGTATGGTATGTGGAACAAGGGCTCAAAAATACCCGTAAAAGAATACACGGAAGGGAGGGGGGCGCACGCGACGAGGATCAATAACTTCATGACATCGGACGAAATACGGAAAAAATTTCTCGCTTTTTTTGAGAAGCGCGGGCACGCAATCATTCCTTCTGCTTCGCTTATACCCGAGGGAGATTCATCGGTACTTTTTACAACTGCGGGGATGCAGCAGTTTAAGCCGTATTATATCGGCAAAAAAGACGCGATGGCCGATTTTGGTTCAAAGAACGTTTGTTCAATACAAAAGTGTGTGCGGACTTCGGATATTGACGAAGTGGGAGATGAAAGCCATCTGACATTTTTTGAAATGCTCGGCAATTTTAGTTTTGGAGGCTATTTTAAGGAAGAGGCGATTCTTTTTGCTCATGAATTCATAACAAAAGAGATGGGGCTCGCCATCGATTATGTGAGCGTTTTTGGCGGAGACGATATGGTTTCCGCAGATAATGAATCGGAGGAAATATGGAAACGCGTTGACTCCAATATCGAAGTCCGAAAATTCGGCCGCGAAGACAATTTTTGGGGCCCTACAGGGGACGAAGGCCCGTGCGGGCCGACAACAGAGATTTATATTGACGGCATAGAGATTTGGAATATCGTTTTTAACGAGTATTACCAGAAAAAAGACAAAACATTTGAGAAGCTCCCGACTCCCGGGGTAGATACCGGCATGGGATTGGAGCGGCTGGCGAAAACAATTCAAAAAGTGGCGACTGTCTTTGATACAGATTTATATTCGCCACTTATAGAGAGTTGCGATGTTTATATTAGAAGAGCGGGACGAGAGAGAGTCCACGGTGATCCCGCATTACATTCAAAAAGAATTATTGCGGATCACATGCGCACGAGTGTTTTTCTTATCGCGGATGGACTTGTGCCTTCACCAGACGAACGCGGATATGTTCTGCGGAAGCTTATTCGCCGAGCTTATTTTCACGCGAATCGGATTGTAGAATCACCGGGGATGCTTCTCGGTCAAGTTTGTAAGAAAATAGTTGATATATATGGAGATGATTCGCGTCGTTTAGATGGAACATGGGAAATAGTCAACGAAGAAATTGAAAAATTCAAATCAAGTCTGAAGAGGGGAGAAAATCAATTTGATAAAATTTCTTCGAATATAGTCAGCGGGAAGAAAGCTTTTGATCTTTTACAGAATTTTGGGTTGCCGCTTGAAATTACGAAAGATATCGCTTCAGAAAAAAATATGTCAGTTGATGTAGCGGGATTTGAGGAGGAATTTAAAAAACACCAAGAACTCTCTCGCGCCGGTGCGGAGAAGAAATTCAGGGGCGGGCTTCTCGATCATTCCGAAATGTCGGTGAAGTATCACACCGCGACTCACCTCTTGCATCAGGCGCTTCGCGATGTTTTGGGCGGACATGTGCTCCAAAAGGGGAGCAATATCACTCCCGAGCGGCTTCGATTCGACTTTTCGCATGGCGCAAAGATGACGGACGAGGAGATCAAAAAAACCGAAGAGCTCGTGAACGCAAAAATTGCCGAGGCGCTTCCCGTGTCCTATGAGGATATTCCGCTTGACGAGGCGAAAAAGCGCGGCGCGATCGGCCTTTTTGAAGAAAAATACGGCGACAAAGTTCGTGTATACCAGATTGGAGAAAGGGATAGCCAATTCTCCCTTGAATTCTGCGGCGGCCCGCATGTGAAAAATACCGCAGAGCTTGGACGATTCCGTATTGTTAAAGAAGAAGCTGTGTCGGCCGGAGTGAGAAGGATAAAGGCAATATTGGAGTGAGGATTGAACTCAAAAGTCAAAATTCAAATCTCAAAATTAAAACTCAAAACGCGAGACTTTTTTGACTTTTGACCTTTGAGTTTTGAATTGGCATGATTCGTGCGCTTGTATAAATCACGCAATCTTGCTCGAAGGGGGCTCTGCTGTTAATATTACATATACATGGACATTCTCTCCAAACTCTTCGGCGGGTCTTCGCGCATCAAAATTATGCGCCTTTTCCTTTTGAATCCGAACGATTTTTTTGAGAAAAAGGACGTTGGCATGCGCTGCCGCGTTCCGTCGGGCCCGCTTTCGAAAGAATTGAAAATGCTTGAAGAAATCGGGTTTATCAAAAAGCGCATGATGCTCCAGATCGCTCCCGCGGGCATGAACGGATCAAAAAAACAAAATAAAAAGAAAGTGTTCGGCCTCAAACTCAACCTTGATTTTTCTCTTCTCTCGCCGCTCGAAAATATGCTTATTGCAACGGAGCCGTTTGCCAACGAAGATATCATACGCCGGTTCAGGAATATCGGAAAAGTCCAGCTTGTCGTTATAACCGGCATTTTTATCAAAAACGAAGAAAGCAGAGTGGACATTCTGATTGTCGGCGACGGGCTTAAGAAGCAGTCCATCGAGAGCGTCCTGCGCACCATGGAGGCGGAGCTCGGGAAGGAAATTCGCTACGCGCTTCTTGAAACAAAAGAATTCAGCTATCGGATGAACGTTTATGACAAATTTATACGCGACATCCTCGATTACCCGCACCGAAAAATAATCAACAAGCTCGGTATTGCATAGGGGCCGGACATACCGTATGATTTTAATAGCGCTCTATGATTGAAAACAAGACACAAGCATCCCTTCCCCACAATGCGTTAAATCCTAAGGCAGTGCTTCTTATAGAGGATGAGAAATTCCTCGGCGAGGCGATGGAGCGGAAATTTAAAGCATCCGGTTATCGCTTCTTCAACGCCTTGAATGCCGCGTCTGCGCGCGGAATACTCACACGCGAAAAAATCGATGCCATACTTCTCGACATACTTCTGCCGGATGAAAACGGATTTTCGCTTCTAAAGAGCATTAAGGCGAATGAGGAGACAAAAAATATTCCAGTTATCATCGTAACGAACCTCTCTCAAGAAAGCGATATCAAGCAAGGCCTCTCCGGCGGCGCCGTTGATTATCTTGTCAAATCGAATATTATACCGTCGTATATTGTAGATCGCGTAAATACGCTTTTTATGGATAAAAAAGGACAGGCGTCTTCCCGCGGATCGGCGGGCGTATAATTTCCGTTTTCGTATTAATAGTAATAGGACTTACGCGTTTGGCGCATTTCTTTGTTGCTTCGCTCGTTTGCTCCCGCGCTGTATGTTGAATACAGCTTGGTCGCAAGCCTCGCTCGCGCCTGGAATTGCATCCAAACGCGTAAGTCCTAAGTAAGTTATAAACACCACACTATGAAAAAAATTTTAATTGCAATCATAATTCTTGTTTTGGCTTTTTTGGCGTATCTTCTTTGGGGGGCTTCCTCCGCCTCCGCGCCGTCTGCGCCAACGGATGACGCGGCTTCTGAAGATGCGGTATCGGTTTCGGAAAACGGAGAAAACGCAGAGATACCCGCCGCATCCGATGCATCGGACATCGAACTCGCGGCAGGCGAGGGCAAGGGAGAAGGCGCATTAGAAGAAGCGTCGTCTCAAAAGCACATTGTTCTCTATACAGACGCGGGGTATGAGCCGAAAAAAATAACCGTGGCGGCTGGCGATACGGTCGTCTTTGAAAACAGAAGCGGATCGCAGGTGTGGACTGCGTCCGACAGCCATCCGACCCATGTTCTCTACCCGGGTTCGGATATCAAAAAATGCGGAACAGGCGCAATTATTTTCGATTCATGCGGAATCCTCTCCGAAGGCGAGAGCTTTTCTTTCACGTTTAACGAAAAAGGATCCTGGGGCTATCATAATCACAGAAACCCGGGGCATGCGGGAATCGTGGAGGTCAAGTAATGCGTTTGCGCTACATTTTTTCCGGCGCTCGAATCTGGAGGATTTTGAGCCCGTTTTCAAGCGTCTGCGAGACGGCGCGGAGAAGTATGGCGCGCGATGATTTGAGGTTTTGATCCTCGGTACCGGTTACCGACACCTCTGCATAGAATGCATTAAAGAGGCGGGAGAGTTCATCGAGGTATATAGAGAGATGGTGGGGGGAGTCGGTCTCGCGGGCGTGCCGGATTGTTCGCGGGAAAAACATAATTTTTTTGGCAAGCGCAAATTCAATTTTTTCGGCAAAGACCGGATTCTCCGCCGGCGGAATGTTGCCTAGTTTCTCGAAAATGGAGTGGATGCGGGCGTTGGCGTATTGGATATATGCCGCAGATCCGCCCTCAAAATCAAGCATCGACTCCCAGTCAAAGCGGATATTTTTTGTCCGCGATTGTTTCAGGTCGTTCCAGATGATCGAGCCGATGCCGACGTCTTCGGCGATTTTTGCGCGTTCTTCTTCGGAAAGCGCGGGATTTTTTTCCATGATTATTTTTTCCGCGCGCCGCGCCGCTTCGTTCATCAGTTCTTCGAGCGATACGCCGCCGCCTTTTCGTGTCGACATTTTTGTTCCCGATTCGCCGAGAACAAGCCCGAAAGAAATATGCTTGAGGATTGCGTCCTCCGGCGCAATATCGAGCACGCGGGCGAGCGCGAAGAGCTGTCTGAAGTTGAGCTCTTGCTCGTTTCCGACGCAATAGAGGATATAATCGGGATGAAAATTCTCTATTCTCGACGAGAGCGTCACGAGATCGCGGCCGATATAGATGCTTGATTCGTCTTTCTTTTGGAGCACAAAAGAGGGGAGACCGGCGAGATTTTCGACAATGATGGCTCCTGTTGTTCCATCCGTCATGCAGATGCCTTTTTCAAGGCAGAGGGCGGCGAATTTTCCCGCGTCTTTTGCGCTCCGCGCCTCGCCCGAGACAATATCGAACGAAACCCCGAGGCGCTTATACATTTGCGCATACGCCGAAATGCTTATGTCGCGGAACTGCTTCCAGAGCGAGCCAAGCACGGGATCGCCGCTTTCGAGACGGGCAAAAAGCGCGCGGGCATGGTCGTCAAGCGAGGGATTTTTTTCCGCTTCTTCATGGAAGCGCACATAGAGATTTTTGAGCTCTTCTATGGAGAGCGCCGCCGCGTCTTTTTTTTCCCAGGTTTCATACGCATAGAGAAGTTTTCCGAACTGTGTCCCGTAATCGCCCAGATAATTTTCACGGATGACCGTAAATCCTTCCGCCTCATAGAGATTTCCGAGTACGGCTCCCAAGATTGTCGAGCGAAGATGCCCCAGGCTCATCGGTTTGGCGATATTTGGGGAAGAATATTCAATGAGCGCGATTTCGCCCGCATGCGCGCGCGATGCGCCGAATCGCTCGCCTTCAAGAGTAGCTTCGCGAAGAATACGGGCATATGTTTCGCCTTGACGGAGTTTGAAATTTACAAACGCGCCCTCTAGAGAGATATTTTCAATGAATGCGTTTTTGCGCGAAGCCACCGCTTCTGCAATTTTTTTTGCCGCCTCCGCCGGATTTTGCCCTAATTTTCCCCCTGCTTCAAATGCAGAATAAGCGAGATCTGCGCCAACATGGGAGGGAGGAAGAGCCATGTCGGGAGAAATTTCAATGCCGAGCGACTCGTGAATCGTCAAGGCGACTTCGCTCTGGATATCTGAAAGCACGCCAGTGTTTTTTTCCGGTTTCGCGCCTGCCGATCCGGCAACGCGATTCTTCTCTCGGGCGATGGCATCGTCAATTTCTTTATTATACGCATCTTTGTAATCGTCCGTCATTACTTTCAATCCTAAATCATAAATCATAAATCGTAAATCTCATAATTCTTTGATCGCCTCAATGATGACTGAAGGACTCCCATTTCTCTCCGAATAACGACCTTTGATTGCGATGCATTTGTCGAGCGTGATAAGTCCGCGCATTTCCTGGTATACGGACGGGAAGCATACCGCCTCGATCGAATCTTCGAGGTCGCGGATTTTGAGAAACGCCATACGTTCTCCCTTTTTGGTATTTATTTCTTTTGATTCTTCAATAATGCCCGCAATAATGAGCGCCATGCCGTCCTTGAGCTTATTCTTGGCGTCTTTTATGTCCGCTTTCCTCGCCTCGAGTTTCTCGCGGTATTTATCCAAAGGATGCCCCGAAATATAGAGACCCAGAAGCTCTTTTTCCCACGAAAGCTTGTCTGTTTGCGGCGCAGGTTCGACACTCTTAAGGCGAAGCGCGGGAACGGTTGCCGTGTCCGCCATGAGACCAAAGAGAGATTGTTGCGCTGTTCCTCCCGCCGCCTGTTCGCGGTGATATGCGAGCGATTCTTCTACGCTCCCAAGCATCGCGCCGCGCTCTTCTCCGAGCGAATCAAGCGCCCCGCATTTGATGAGGGACTCGAGCGATTTTTTGTTCAAATCTTTGTGCTTCACGCGTTCTAGAAAATCGGCAAACGAGCGGTATGCCCCTTTTTCTTTCCGTTCCGCTATAATGGCGTTTGCAATCGCTTCGCCGAGATTTTTGATGGTGTAAAGCCCGAAGCGGATTTTTCCCGGCTTTCCTTCCGCGTTCCTGACCACAGTGAATTTGCCATAGCTTTCGTTAACGTCCGGCGGAAGCACGGGAATGTTCATGCGTTTGCATTCGTTAATGATTTCTGCGATTTTTTCCGTCTCGCCGGAATCGGCGGTTAATACGGCGGTCATATATTCGATGGGAAAGTTCGCCTTGAGATACGCGGTCTGGTATGCGACCCTGCCGTAGCTTGCGGCATGCGCCTTATTGAATCCGTATGCCGCAAAAGGCTCGATGAGCTTCCACAGTTCTTCCGCTTTCGGCTGGGTCATGCCGTTTTTTATCAGACCTTTTATGAGCTTCTCTTTTTCTCCTTGCATCACGGCGGGGATTTTTTTGCCCATCGCTTTGCGGAGCATATCCGCCTCGAGCCACGAATATCCCGCAAGTTTGATTGCAATGAGCATGACATCGTCTTGATACGTGATAACGCCGTATGAGAAATGGAGAACATCTTTCATCCGCGGATCAAGGTGTGTTATGAGCGCGGGGTTGTGCTTGCGCTTGATATACTCGGGGATCATTTCCATCGGACCCGGGCGATAGAGAGCGACCATGGCATTGATGTCATGAATGCTAGTGGGACGGAGTTCTTTAAGGAAGCGGGTTATTGCCGCGCCGTTCAGTTGAAAAAGCCCCATGGTCTCTCCGGCGGCGAGCATGGAAAACGTCTTTTTGTCGTCAAGCGATATATTCTCGATATCTATAATTTCTTCGCGAATTCTTTTGATAAGCCTGACCGCATCGCCAAGTATTGCAAGATTTTTGATTCCGAGGAAGTCAAATTTGATAAGTCCGGCGTCCTCAACCGCGTGCATGTCGTATTGGGTGATGACCTTGCCGCCTTTGGGGTCGAGTTGGACCGGCACGAAGTCGGTGAGCGTCGTCGGCGCGATAACGACACCCGCGGCGTGGACGGAGATGTGGCGGACGCACCCCTCAAGCTTTTTTGAAAGGTCGATGATTTCTTTCGTGTCCGCGTCTGTTTTGTAAAGTTCCGCGAGTTCCGGCGTCATTTTGATGGCACGATCGATCGTCATGGGGAAGCCCTGCGATCCCAAGGGGATGAGGTTTGCAATTTTGTCTCCTGTCCCGTATGGGTGCCCCAGGGCGCGCGCCACGTCGCGAACGGATCCTTTCGCAAGCATGGTGCCGAAGGTGCCGATTTGGGCGACCGCATGCGCGCCGTATTTTTCTTTTGCATAATCGAGCACTTCCTCGCGGCGATCGTCCGCAAAATCCATATCGATATCGGGAGCTGATGGGCGTTCGGGATTAAGAAACCGCTCGAACGGAAGCTTGTATTCCAGAGGATCTACCTTTGTGATGCCGACAAGGTAGGTCGTAAGGGAACCAGCGACAGAACCCCTGATCGCGGTAAAAATATTCTTCTCGCGCGCGAATCGGATGAGGTCGGCGACAATGAGAAAATAAACGGCGTATCCTTTTCCCTTGATAACCGAGAGCTCGTAATCAAGGCGCGTTTTTGCTTCGGGAGTTTCCGCAACGCCGTGGAGCGCGAATCCCTCGTATGCAAGGCGGGCAAGCTCTTCGTCATGGGTTGTTTTTTCGGTTAATGGAAAAGCCGGGAAGACCCATTTTCCGAGCGGGATTTCGATATCGCATTGTTCCGCCACGATATTCGTATTTTCGACCGCCTCGGGAATGTCCGAAAAGTATTCATACGCTTTTTTTGTGTTGATAAAAGAAAAATCGTCTGGCCCGAAGGACCATTTGTTCTCTTTTGAATTGCTTGACTGGACGGAGAGGAGCGTCTCATGCGCTTTTTTATCTTCCGGATGGGCGTAGTGTGAGTCCTGCGTGCCGACGACTGGAATTTTGAGCTTCCGTCCGAGCGCAATGAGGCCGTCCGTCACATCCTGGTGGCCCTCGACTCCCGGGTGGTGCATAATCTCAAGGAAATAATTTTCTTTTCCGAAAAGATCGCGATACTCCTCCGCCACGCGTTCCGCTTCGCTTTCATTTTTGTTTCTGATTGCGCGGGAGAGTTCGCTCCCGAAGCATCCGGAGAGGCAGATGATGCCCTCATGGTGCGTGCGGAGAAGCTCCATGTCCATGCGGGGTTTGTAATAGAAGCCTTCAAGATGGGATTTGGTCACGAGGGTGATGAGGTTCCGGTATCCTTCTACATTTTTTGCAAGGAGCGTCAAGTGGTATCGTTTATTGTCAATGTTCGGCTCGCGGTCGCGGCGCGTCCGATTTGCGATATAGGCTTCAACCCCGATGATGGGTTTGATGCCGGCATTTTTGCACGTTTTGTAAAATTCAATGGCGCCGTAGAGATTTCCGTGGTCGGTAAGGCCTATCGCAGGCATCTCGTCTTTTTTGGCAAGTTCCACAAGCTCTGGAATGCGGGAAAGGCCGTCCAAGAGGGAATAGTGCGAGTGAGTATGGAGATGTATAAATTTTGATCTTCCGTCGTTTTGTTTCGTTTCCATAATAAGTTCAATCTTTGGACATCCGATGTCCAAAGATATAGAATATTTACACTATGCAAAGAGAATTCTATCATATTTTGAACAGAGGTGTTGATAAGCGGATTATTTATAATGATAAGAGGGATTACCGCCGTTTTATCCATGATTTATTTGAGTTTAATGATGAATCGAACGCCACCGCAAACGGTTATTTTTTCTCACAATCTTTGGACATCGGATGTCCGAAGGTCAAAGTTAGGGACGAGAGGAAGCTCTTGCTCGAGCTTCATTCTTTTGCGCTCATGCCGAACCATTACCATCTTCTTGTTTCACCGCTGGTGCATGATGGGATACCCCGGTTCATGCAGAAACTGAATATGGGTTATGCAAAGTATTTTAACGAGCGAAATAATCGAAGCGGCACGCTATTTCAGGGAAAGTATAAATCGGTGCATATTAGGAATGACCGTCACTTTAATTTTATACTTTATTATATACATTTTAATCCTCTTGACCTTAAATCATTGAATTGGAGGGATAGAAAATTACGAAATCCGAGTGAAGCGTTCAATTATCTGGAAACTTACCCTTGGAGCAGTCATATGGATTATCTCGGGAAGAACAACGTGCCAGCCGTTACTCAAAGGAAGTTTTTCCTTGATTACTTCGGGGGAAATAAAGGATATAGAAAGGCGTTTAGACAAGAGTTAAATAATTTTAGCATCATTGATGGCGAGAATGCAGATATTACACTTGAATGATAATCTTTGGACATCGGATGTCCAAAGATGCGGGAGAGATAAAAATTTAAGGGCGGAACAATTAAGTTCCGCCCAGTTTGCAGGTATCGCCTGCCGTCGCCTTCGCCGCCGTTAGGCGAGGGGGAAGTCCACTTCGTCTCGGGTCAAACCCAGGTTTCGAGCCGCGCCCTGCGCGAGCTCGAGTTTTTCAGCCTCGGACAAGGCCTTGACCTCATCCCGGAAGCCGAGGAGGGTTTGCCCCTCCCGGAAGCCGAAATACGTTTTGATCACTGTGATTGCACCTTTCTTATCGGCCATTTTTTCCTCCTTAGGAAAAGAGTGTGTGTTCAGATAAAATTTTAATGAATTCATTTAATAATATAAAAAGTCTTTATTTTTCAATGTTTTTTGAACATTTGCAAAAAATTTTGGATGTGGTAAAATTTTATTGTTTCGCGCCGGACGGCCGCGGATAACGAATAATATCGTTATCTGAGGAAAGTCCGAACACACGCCAGTTTTGCAAAAAATTGCGCAGGATGGTAGCGGGTAACGCCCGTCGGGAGCAATCCCAGAGGTGCGAACAGTGACGCCCAAAGCGAAAGCAGAGGGTTCCCCTTATCCTGTTAAACGGATTTCGGGAAAATCGCGGAAGAAATTCCGGGAATGAAACGGCAAAATCCTTACCTGTGTGCAAGGCCGTATCCGCTGAAGAGGCGGATGTGCCGCTTGAGCCTGCGAGCAATCGCAGGCCTAGATAAATGGCCGTCGTCCAGCCCCACTTTCACTTTTAAATACCGCATGAAAAACGAATGGTTTGCTCTGTAACTAACCATTTGCGAAAAATGGAATCGAAGAGTAAAAGTGGGGCTGGATACAGAATTCGGCTTATAGGCGCGAAATAAACAAAATGAAAAACACCCCGCTTCGCGGGGTGTTTTTCACAAGAGACAATATTTATAGATATTTTTTGAGCGTATCGGTCGCGGTTTTTACTTTTTCTTTGTCCCAGCCGAGATCATGCCCTATTCTTTTTTCAATTGCGGCGAGTTCTTTGGCGTCAAGTCCGCGCTGGCTTCTTTCGATATCGCGAATATGTCCCGAGAGATAATTTTCCATTTCTTTTATGTCAGTTCTCGAAAAACCATGCGATCGGAGAGTCGGTTCCACATGGCGTATAAGTTCCTCGTGGGAAACGTTTCCGGATGACCTGAATTGTCCGAATATAGTCATGCGCTTATTATACCAAAAATTTATTTTGCAAGAATTTTTTCTTGTGGATAAAGTTTTTGATTTTCGGTATTATGGAAAGATGGATGCTGTTTCTCATGACGCTCCCCCTCGCTCCAAAGGCGATATTCGCGCGGGTATCGCGCTTTTTCATCCGCTCGTTACAAAGACGGAAGGGAAGCGCGCGGGCGTATATACCGGATTTGAAATAGAGCTTTTTGAGAAAGCCGCGGAGCTTCTGAAACGGCCGATTCGATACCGCGAGTATGCGTTCAAAGATCTTCTTCCCGCATTAAAAAACGGCGAGATCGATGTCGCTATTGCCGGCATAACGCGCACCGAGGATCGGGAGCGGTCTTTTGATTTTTCGGATACCACTTTTGACGGAGGACTCTCCATACTGACCGCCTATCGGGAAAAATTGAAATTGGGGGCGCTGTTCGAGTCTCTTTTTACCAAGGAAACGGGTATGATATTCGGCATCGTTGTGGCGATTTGGTTCATTGCGGCGCATACCCTGTGGTTGATTGAAGGGGGAGGGGTTCTTATAAGCAAGGCGTATGTTCCGGGAATATTCGAAGCCGCATGGATTGCGGTCTCCTCAATCGGCATGCTCGGCTACGGCGGTTATGTTCCGGCGACATGGATTGGAAAAACAGTCGGTATTTTCGCGCTTTTTATCGCCCTTGCCATTTTCGGACTGTTTCTCGGCCAGGTGAGCTCGTCTCTCACCGCGCGCCGCTTATCGCACGAAATCAAAAACTCGGAAGATCTTCGCGGGAGGCGCGTTGCGGTTGTCGCCGGAACGACGGGGGAGAAATATGCGGAGAAAATCGGCGCTCGCCTTCGCGCCGCGCCGAATGTTTTGGACGCATACAAACTCCTTTCGGGGAGCGCTGTCGACGCAGTCGTATTTGACGCTCCGTCTCTCCTCTATTACGCCTCGCATCAGGGCGCGGGAAGAGTGCGTATCGCGAGCGGAACGATC
The DNA here is from genome assembly GCA_022616085.1 of bacterium. Classification (GTDB taxonomy): domain Bacteria; phylum Patescibacteriota; class Minisyncoccia; order Phycocordibacterales; family JAKEFN01; genus JAKEFN01. The sequence goes on along the minus strand of JAKEFN010000009.1, from coordinate 239 downwards.
GAGAGAGAGTCTTACGGCTATGCATTCCCCGAGGGAAGCCCGCTCCGTGAAGATATCAATCGCGCGCTTCTTCATCTTCATGAAGCGGGATATTACGACGCGCTCTATCGGGAATGGTTCGGGAAGGAGGTCTAGAGCATGTGAAAAAACTATTGACGTAGCGAGAATTCATGGTGCGAGGCGAAAATGCGGCGAGGAAAGCGAAGAATATTGTTGATATTTTGAGCTTTCCGAGCCGC
>JAKEFN010000085.1 GCA_022616085.1 bacterium | reverse complement strand
TAGCAAACATGATTTTATTGTTTTGAGCTATGACTTGATTTGAAAAATCAAGCGAGGCGAAAAAACAATAAAATCATGGGTTTATTTTGAGATAGGTTCTAGTGTGATGTCTATATGTTGAACGGCATAAAAAAAGAATTTCATATAGATTGGATACTTTTCGCGGCAACGCTTCCACTTGTCGGCGCAGGCCTCGTTACCATGGATTCATTTTCGGGCACGGGCTATTTTTTCGATCGCCAGCTTGTGTGGGCGGGCATATCCATCGCGCTTTTTTTCGTTTTGAGCTTCATCGACTTTCGTTTCTTGCGAAGCACGCGGGTGATCATCTCGCTTTTTGCGGCCGGATGTGGAATCCTCCTCCTCCTTTTTATTCTGGGAAGTGTTATTAAAGGAGCGCAGAGCTGGTTTGACGTCGGTATATTTTCCATCCAGCCTTCGGATCCCATGAAGCTTATCGTGATATTAGTGCTTGCGAAATATTTTGCGCGGCGGCATATAGAGATCGCCAACATCCGCCATATTCTTGTGTCGGCGGCATACGCATTTATTCCGTTCACGCTCGTTTTCCTCCAGCCCGATTTCGGTTCCGCGGTGATTATTTTTTTCATTTGGCTCGGACTTGTCATGGTATCCGGCATCTCGCGGAAGCATTTTGCGGCAACGGCGCTTATTGGGGTGGTGAGCCTCGCATCTTTGTGGTTCTTTGTCTTTGAAGATTACCAAAAAGAACGCATACTTACGTTCTTAAACCCGCTGACCGATATACATGGCGCCGGATACAATGCGCTCCAATCGGTTGTCGCTGTCGGTTCGGGGAAAATTCTAGGAAAGGGAATCGGATATGGCACCCAGTCGCGGCTCGCCTTTCTTCCCGAATATGAAACCGATTTTATTTTTGCCGCATTCGCCGAGGAATGGGGTTTCGTGGGCGTTCTCGCAGTCTTTGCCCTGTTCGGCATTATCATCTGGCGTATCGTGGAGAATGCCATGCGCGGCGCCACGAATTTTGAGACGCTTTTCAGCCTCGGTTTCGCCATATTTCTTATCAGCCATTTTTTCGTGCACGTGGGCATGAATATAGGGCTTCTTCCCGTAACCGGCACAACCATTCCTTTTATGAGCTACGGCGGATCCCACCTTCTTACCGAGTATGCGGGACTCGGCATCATAATGGGGATGAGGAGATACGCGCGCGCGGTCGGCCGCCACACAGAACAAAATGAAATAATTGCGGCATAACTTTTATAGATGTTAGACATATACGGGATGATTCAACTTGGATGTTGACTCCTGATATGATGACGCGCAATGAGTTCTACGAACTCATCGAATACCATAAATACGATTAATTGAAAGAATCCGCCGAAGAGGCGGATTTTGCACTTTTCCATTCTTTTATGCATTATAGATACTAATGAAGATACTTTATGTTGGCGCAGGGTTCGTGGGAACCGCGAGCGCGGCGGTTGCGGCGGGAAGCGGGCATGAGACGCTTGTCTATGATATAGACAAGCGCAAAATTGAAAATTTCGGCTCGTTTGATTCTCAAAAAATCGAGAGCACCCTCTTTGAGGACGGGCTTTCGGATCTGCTTACAAAAAATAAAGACCGCATAAGGTTTACAGATGATTATGCGAATGTCGCCGCATGGCTTTCCGATACGGAAGCGGTATTCATGTGCCTCCCCACGCCGTCAAAGGAAGAAACCGGCGAAGCGGACCTCTCTTACTATTTCGATGCGCTGGAGAAGCTCGCGGAAACGCTCAAAAACATAAAAAAAAGAAAACGGATAGTCATTATAAACAAAAGCACGGTCCCGATCGGAACCGCAAGGCAAACCGCCTCTTTTCTCAATCGCAAGGGAATAAAAAATGTCGGCGTTGCGTCGAATCCGGAGTTTCTTGTTGAAGGGAAAGCTGTTTCCGGAACCTTGAAGCCCGATCGCGTCGTCGTGGGGGCGGAAAGCGAAAAAGATTTTGATATTCTCCGGAATATATACCGCCGCTTCTATGATGCGCCCGATGTCGCATATATTGAGACAAGCCCCGAGGAAGCCGAGGCGGGGAAGCTTCTTTCAAACTATCTTTTATTCAATAAACTCGCAGAGTGTTTCGATGTGGTCGGACGCACCGCCGAATCGTTCGATGGCATCCGTTTCGAGAACCTTCGAAAAATAATCGCAAGCGACCGCCGTATCGGGGAATGGGGTCTTTATGACAGCATCTATGCGGGAGGGAGCTGTTTTATCAAAGACGCTCGCTCGCTCGCTTATCAGCTTAAGAAAAAAGGTTATACCGCGGCGCTTCTCGATGAGACGCTTTCTGCGAACAATCGCCAGCTCCAATCTTTTCTGGAACGCGCTGAAGAAGCGGGATTCTCGTGGAAAGGGAAGAGAGTTGCGCTTCTCGGGCTTTCGTTCAAGCGCGATACCAATGACATACGCCATTCGCCGTCGTTAAAAATTGTGCCGTTTTTGCAGGAAAAAAAGGCGCGCGAGATAGTGCTGTTTGACCCGTCCGCCATGCCTGAATTCAAAAAAGCGTTTCCAGAAACACAGAAGCTCATTTATAAAAAAAATGCGGCGGAGGCGATTAAGGGAAGCGATTGCGTTGTTATTGCAACGGACTGGCCGGAATTCCGCGAGCTCGGAGATGTTATTATCGCGAAAGCCGCTCCGCGCGCGCTCATTATGGACGGCCGAAGGATGCTCGCGCACCGCTACGAAGATCTCCGGGATAAAAGTTTTTTTGTTATCGCGGTCGGTTCGCCGGTTATTCTTCAAAAACAAAAAACAGCGCGGGATTAATCGCGCTGCGGTGATCTGACTGATGGCTAGACTCGTTCTGTGAGGCCGAAGATGTGGAGCATCTGCTTCCGGAGCCAAGCGCAGACGAAAGGATAACTCTTATCGGTTCCTCCGTCGGCAGCATTAGCGATGAGTTGTGATTTTAAATTTGAGTGCCCAAGAATTTTTCCGGCGAGATAAAAATCTGAGTCGGAAACGCATTTTCTTTTTTTGTGCCGGCACGAAGCGGTTTCAGGGCAATAATATCTCCACCCCCCCACATGCATTTTTAATCGCACCATTGAGGTTAAGAAAAAATACGGCTTCCATCCTGCCTCCATCAGCGCCTTCCAATCTTTGAAGACTCCTCGGAAACTGCTCCGAGGCGGCGTCTTTGTCCGCTCCGCCTCGGTAATGATTTCCTCGAAACTTCTACGAGGCATTTTGGCCTCCTTTTTTCAGTGAACGAAGACCTTTATTGTAAATGGTTGATAAGAATTTGTCAACAACCTTCGGACATCGGATGTCCGAAGACTATCGGATGTCCGAAGACTATTTGTCAACAAAAATCCGCCGAAGAGGCGGATAAGTGATCTTCGGACATCGGATGTCCGAAGACTAGTCAAGGTATCTGTAAGCGCGGAGGGTGAAGAATTCGTCGAATTCTTTGCTCGTGCACATGCTTTCAAACAAGGTCTTTGCGGTTTCGAGGGCGTTCCGATAGCTCTGCGACTTATTCTCCAAGAATAGTTTGCTATATATATCTCGGAGTATATGCAGGAACATTTTTTTTGTAAGCGGAATTTTATCCCCGCGTTCATTTTGAAGGATTGCATGATTTCTGATCCACTGCCAAATCTGCGCGCGGCTTATCTCAACCGTTGCCGCATCTTCCATCAAATTGGAAACCGGAACGCATCCGTTTCCTTGAAGCCATGCGGTAAGATAGCGAAGCGAAACCGCGATATTTTTGCGAAGACCCTCTATGGTTTCCAAACCTTTCGGCACAGCGAGAAGATCTTTTTCCGTAACCGCAATATCTCCGCGGAAAATATGGAGTTGATTCGGGCCATGCATATACTCGTCAAAAACTTCCCGCGCAAGAGTAACAAGCCCTGGATGCGCAACCCATGTGCCGTCATGTCCCGCCCGTGCTTCGCGTTCTTTGTCTGCGCGGACTTTCGCAAGAGCTTCCTCGTTCGCTTTGGGGTCGTTTTTTATCGGGATCTGCGCCGCCATGCCTCCGAGCGCCAATGCGCCGCGCCGATGGCAGGTTTGTATCAGAAGTTCCGAATAAGCGCGGAGAAATCCTTTGTCCATCGTTATCTCGCCGCGATCAGGAAGGACAAACGCGGGGCCGCGATTCCGGAAGGTTTTGATAAAACTGAAAATATAGTCCCACCGCCCGCAATTAAGTCCCGCGGCATGATAGCGGAGCTCCCAGAGAATCTCATGCATCTCAAACGCCGCATGGATTGTCTCAATGAGCACGGTTGCTTTTATCATGCCGCGCGGGAGATAAAAATAATCCTCCGCATAGCTAAAGATGGCGGCCCAGAGGCGAGCTTCCTCATGGCTCTGGAGCTTCGGAAGATAAAAGTAAGGGCTGGTGCCGCTACGCAAAAGCGATGCCGCATTATGATAAAAATAAAGCGCGAAATCAAAGAACGCGGCGGGAACGGGCTCCCCTCCAAACGTCGAATGACTTTCTTCAAGATGAAGGCCTCGCGGACGGCAGATGAGGACGGCCGTCTTTTCATTTAATGTGTAGCGCTTGCCTTCAGGCGACGTGAAATCGATATTTCGCCGCACGGCATCATAGAGATTATCGTGCCCCGAAAGGACGTTATTCCATGTCGGCGACATCGAATCTTCAAAATCAGCCATGAAGCAATTCGCTCCGCTGTTTAAGGCATTGATAATCATTTTACGATCGGGCGGCCCGGTAATTTCAACACGCCGATCCAGCAGGTCATTTGGAATCGGTTCTACTATCCAGCCGCTTTCTCGGATTGTTTTTGTCTCGGGACAAAATCGCGGCGTGGCGCCAGCGTCAATCTCTTTTTGTCTTTTTTGCCGCAGATTGAGAAGATTCAATCTCTCCACAAAGAATCGTTCGCACAACCCGTGGAAAAACTCAAGGAATCTATCGCGGAAAAGATATCCATACTCCAGTGGAATACCGCGAATCTCAAGCGATTTGTATGAAACTGTTATCAAGATACGTTCCTCCTTCCTCTCTATCCTCATATTTTTTACCACACGCTTCTGTTCAGCGCAATATATATTTTATATAATATTAACGTATGAAGGGAAGCGCGCTCTTGTTATGGCGGAGTTATGGCGGAGTGGTAGATAAGATTCGCGAACGGCTCTCTCCTTCGTAATTTTTTGTTTCATGCTATGATAGCAATACATCGGTCGTATTATAAGTTTTAATTTTATCCAAAAATTATGGCTATAATAAAATGGGAGCCGTTTCCCGATTTTGACCGTTTCTTTGAAGACTTTGGTTCGGTGGGATTCCCGCAGATGCCCAAAATGGGCTGGGATCTCGCGATTGACGTCTATGAAGACGGCAATGACGTTGTTGCAAAAATGAATTTACCAGGCATTGATCCCAAAAACGTAGACGTTACCGTTGAAGATGCGCATCTTCGCATCGCCGGTTCGCGCTCCGAAGAAAAAGAAGAAAAAAAGAAGCAATATTACAGCAAAGAGATACGGCGCGGAAGTTTCGAGCGCGTTGTGCGCTTGCCGCATCCGGTCATGGAGGGGAAAATAAAAGCCGAATACCAGAAAGGGGTGCTTACCGTCCGCATGCCAAAAGCAAGCCAGACAAAAGGAAACAAAATCAAGATTGAGGAGAAAGAATAATCTTTTTTTTCCTGAAGACAAAAACCGCCGCCGTAAGGCGGTTTTTGCGTTTTATGGAAAAATATGTTCCAAAAGTGTCGGCAATTCTTCTTTCGTCCGTCTCAAGATATATAAGGTTTTCGGGCATGCTCTATGAGTCAAAAACTATGTCGTAGACCTGGCACTCTGTCGAGTTCCCAAGGCGGCAATTGGCATATAGAATATATTATCAACTAACATTCGATCATATGAAAAAAAAGGTTTTAAAGGCATTTTGGAAATCTATCGGTTGCGCGCTTCTCGCGGTTCTTCTTCTTTCGCCGTTTGTTGTTTTTATTCAAGACGAATACGCGCGTTCCGGTCCGGAGAGCGCGGTGGCGCTCCGTCTTTCATACGGCTTTTCACTTTCCCTTTTTGATTCGATCCGCGAATTCAAAAAGGTGGCGCACGCGGCTTTTTCGGATCGTCTTGCGGATATAGAAACGAAAAGAGAAGAAAAAATGAAAGAGCGTGAAGAACGGATGGCAGAACGGATGGAACGCCATGGAATAAAGGCTCAAGATGACTCCGAAGAAGTAACTGACGCTCCTCTTGCCGACAGCATAGAAGATCTCTATAATCCCCCGAGTCTTTATGAAGAACCATCATTTATTTCAATGAGAGATGATATAAACGGCACAGAAGAAGGCGGCGGCGAGGCGGATTTTAGCCCGTCTCCCGAACAAACTGCGCCTGTTTATCCAGAAACGGATTCGATCGATCCCGATCCTATTATTTTTCAAGACGAAACCATAGAGCGTTCGTCTGAATCGTCTCTCACGGAAGAAGAGAGCGCGGCGCCTGAAGCGGCTACCGAGGTAGAGCCGGCCAAAGTAGAGCTTTCGGAGTCTTCTCTTCCGCGCGATATCAAATGGGGGGCATACGGCGGCTGGAGCGCCGCAAGCGCGCAGGCATTTGCGGATCTTTCAGGGGCGAATCCCGACCATGTTGCGATATTCGTCCATTGGGGGAATGACGGGGGTGTTTTTCCTTCGCACCTCAACTCCGTGGCGAAAGATGCAGGGAGAACGCTTCTTATTTTCTGGGAGGCGTCCGATTACACGATTTCTTCGCCGGAACAGCCCGCATACTCTTACGACGCGATTCTTCGGGGCGATTGGGACGGCTATATAAAGAGCTTCGCCGATGCGGCGCGCTCGTATGGCGACCCGATTATCCTGGTGCCGTTTTCCGAGATGAATTATAACGGAGTTGCGTGGTCGGGGGTAAAAAACGGCAATACTCCTTCCAAAGCAGTCCGGGGCTATCGGCATGTGCGAAATGTGTTCGGAGACCTCCCGAACGTTCGATTTGGCTGGGCGCCGAACCATGAATCGGTGCCGGACACCTACGAGAACCGTATCGAGGCGTATTATCCCGGGGATGGATATGTCGACATTGTGGGACTTGACGGGTTTAATTTTGGAAATTCGTGGCGGCCATTTGCAGAGCTTTTTGCGGAACCGCTTGATCTCATAAGCGGGTATGGCAAGCCCATCTATATCTTCTCCTTCGCCTCCGCGGAAGGGACAGGGAAGGCCGCATGGATAACCGATGCGCTTGTAAACCAAATTCCCAAATACCCCCTTATAGAAGGTTGGAATTGGTTTCATCAAGACAAGGAACGCAATTGGCGCATAGATTCCGATCCCGAATCTCTCGCGGCATTCCGCGCCGCCGTGGCGGAGCTGTAGAATAGTTTGTGGTTTTTAGGAAATACGGACGCAAAAACCCGCCGAGGAGGCGGGTTTGTGCCCTGTCAATATAAAATTCTATTTTCACGGCATTCTCCGCTGGTTCATTTTTTAAAACAGCATGTATAAATTTTTTGTCAATGCTCATTTCTCTTGACTATTTGTGATTTAGGGATATAATATTTCCGTATATGTTAAATGACGACGAACTAAAAAATGCCGCCAATGCATCGGAATCCTCTGACTCCGAAAATGTTTCAAATGCGACAGGCGAAGCATTGGAGAAATGCAAGACCGAGCGCGCCGAGTATCTTGCCGGCTGGCAGAGAGCGCAGGCGGATTACGCGAATCTAGAGAGAGAGTCGGCACGGGAGCGCGACGCCGAGGCGGAACGCGCGCGCATAAAAATTTTCCGTCAAATCGCAGAGGTTCTCGACGGATTTGAGCGCGCTTTCTCGGACAAAGAGTCATGGAACTCTGCGCCGGAATCATGGCGGAGCGGCATGACCGGAATTTATGAAAAAACCCGCGCGATTTTTCGAGAACACGGCGTGGAAGAGATTTCTCCGGCGAAAGGCGATGCGTTTGATCCCACTCTTCATGACTCCATGATGATTGAAAATACCGCGGACCAAGCAAAGGACGGGCTTATAAGCGAGACGATGCAGAAAGGATATCGAATAAACGGGAGAGTGGTGCGCCCGGCGAGCGTGAAAATATTTTCCCATACCCCCGAATCACCTTCCTCGCCATAATTATTCGCATCATTCCATTATCTAACTAATAACTACAAACTAAAAACTATGAAAATATTAGGAATTGACCTCGGAACCACAAACTCGGCAATGGCTATCGTTGAAGGCGGCCAGCCGAAAATAATAGAAAACACGGAGGGGAATAGAACGACTCCCTCGATTGCCGCACTTGCAAAAAACAAAGAGCGTCTCGTAGGCCTCACGGCGAAGCGGCAAGCGGTAACGAATCCCGAGAATACCATTTTCGGTGTGAAGCGTCTTATCGGGCACCGCTATGACGACCCGGGCGTCCAAAAAGACAAAGGATCGCTCCCGTTTAAGATTTCGCAGGGCGGGGATAGCGGCGTTCTTGTTGCCATGGGCGGCAAAGATTACCGGCCGGAAGAAATTTCCGCCATGATTCTCCAGAAACTCAAAACCGACGCAGAAGCGAAGCTCGGAGAAAAAATCACTGAAGCGATCATCACCGTTCCGGCATATTTCAACGATGCGCAGAGAAAAGCAACCAAGGACGCGGGCAAGATCGCGGGCTTCGATGTGAAGAGGATCATCAACGAACCGACCGCGGCGGCGCTCGCATACGGTTTCAATTCAAAAAAGAACGAACAGATCGCGGTGTATGACTTCGGCGGCGGCACTTTTGACGTGTCCGTGCTTGAAGTCGGCGATGACGTGATCGAGGTGAAATCAACGGACGGCGACAGCCACATGGGGGGCGAGGATATTGATCGCGACATTATAAAGTGGATCGGCGACGAATATAAAAAAGAATCCGGCATAGATGTGACCAAGGATGCACTCGCGCTTCAGCGGCTCAAGGAAGCGGCGGAAAAAGCGAAGCACGAGCTTTCAACAACATCCGAATCCGAAATAAACATTCCTTTTATCACATCAGACGCGACGGGCCCGAAGCACCTCCTCCTCAAGCTTTCGCGCGCAAAACTTGAAGAGATCGCGCGTCCATATATTGACCGTTCCATTGAGATAACGAAACGCGCCGTCAAAGAATCCAGTTTTGACATGAAAGATATTGACGAGGTCATCCTTGTGGGAGGCCAGACGCGGATGCCCGCGATTGTGGACGCTGTGCGCGCGCTTTTCGGCAAGGAACCGAACAAGTCAATCAATCCCGATGAAGTGGTTGCGGTTGGCGCCGCGATTCAGGCGGGCATCATGCAGGGCGATGTGAAAGACGTGCTTCTTCTTGATGTCATCCCGCTTTCTTTCGGGATTGAGACTATGGGCGGCGTGGCGACGAAACTAATTGAAAAAAATACGACCATTCCAGCGTCGCGTTCGCAGATTTTTTCTACCGCCTCCGACAACCAGACGCAAGTAGAGATTCACGTGGTGCAGGGCGAGCGGCCGATGTCCTCCGATAACAAGAGCTTGGGGCGGTTCGTGCTTGACGGCATACCTCCTGCGCCGCGCGGCATGCCGCAAGTTGAAGTTTCTTTTGACATTGATGCGAACGGGATTCTTTCGGTTAAGGCAAAAGACAAGGCGACCGGCAAGGAGCAATCAATAAAAATTCAGGCGAGCTCCGGGCTCTCGGATGCCGACATTGAGCGCATGAAGCGCGAGGCGGAAGAGAATGCGGACGCGGACAGTAAAAAGAAAGAGCTTATTGAAGCAAAAAATCTCGCGGAACAGCTTATCTATACGGCGGAAAAATCCATGCGCGAACTCGCGGAGAAGCTCCCCGAAGATGTCAAGAAAGGAGTGCAGGAGAAAATAGACGCACTCAAAAAAATAAAAGATGCCGCAACGGACGTGGCGGTATTGAAGAGCGAAACCGAAGCGCTTTCTCTTGAGATGCAAAAAATGGGAAAGGCGATGGCCGAAAATCAGGCGAATCCCCCAAAGAGCGAGCCCGAGAAAGCGGGGGCCGAAAACGTGCGGGATGCGGAGTTTGAAGAGAAGAAGGAGGATGGCGATGAGAAGAAGTGATGTATATTTGATGCCCCCATACTCTTTTGCGCGAGGCCCGCGAAATTTGAGTTTTGACATTTGAATTTTGAGTTTGATGGTGTATTATTTCTATCATTGTTAGTTTATCCGTTTTGTGATATACAGTAATTAAACACCCAAACTAACATACACCATGTCAAAAGACTATTATAAAATTTTAGGGGTTGGGAAGAGCGCGACGAAAGACGACATCAAAAAAGCGTATCGAAAGCTCGCGCACCAGTATCACCCCGACAAATCAGGCGGCGATGAGGACCGATTCAAGGAAATCAATGAGGCGTATGGGGTCTTGGGAGACGATCGGAAACGCGCGGAATATGATACTTACGGGCAGTATTTCAGCGGCGCGCGGCAAGCCGGCGGCGGCTTCGGCGGCGGGCAAGGATTTGATTTCGATTTCGGCAGCTTTGGCGGTGCGGGAGGATTCCAGCAGGGATTTGAAGATTTTGATATCGGAGATATTTTTGGGGAATTTTTTGGAGGCGGCGGCGGAACGCGGACGAAGCGCGGGCGCGATATTGCGATTGATGCGGAAATCACTTTCGCAGAATCGGTATTCGGCACCGGAAGAAAAATGGTGCTTTCAAAAAATACGACCTGTGCGGCATGCAGCGGTTCCGGCGCGGAAAAAGGGAGTTCCGAAAAAAACTGCGCTACCTGCAACGGGCGCGGCAAGCATCAAGAGATGAGGCGATCAATTCTCGGCTCGATTACAACCGTTCGCGAATGCGAGACATGCCATGGAACCGGCAAGGTTCCCGAAATACTCTGCAAAGAATGCAAAGGCGTCGGTATCGTTAAGAAAGCCGATGAGGTCGCGATAGAAATCCCGCCGGGCATAGAAAACGGCGAGATGATAAAAATGACCGGCGGCGGGGAAGCAATACCGGGCGGCATCACAGGGGATCTTTATATCAAGGTGCATGTGAAGCCGCATCCGGCATTCAAGCGCGAGGGAGAGAATCTCGTTATGAATGTGGACGTCAAACTTTCGGACGCGCTTCTGGGAGCTGTGTATCCCATTGAGACGCTTGATGGGGGTATTGAGCTCAAAATTCCGGCAGGCGCGCATTTCGGAGAAGTTCTTCGCATAAAAGGGAGGGGAATTGCGATTCCCCGAAAAGGGAGGGGCGACCTTCTTATCAAACTGAATATCAAAACCCCGAACAAGCTCTCCAAAAAAGCGGCGGAGCTTGTGCACGAGCTCAAAAAAGAGGGGATTTAGAGATTTATATATTTTCTATTTGAAACTTTTTCCACAAAGCGGCTCGGTCCTCCCCGGCCACTTAGCCCGACGCCGCCGAGCGGGTCAAAAAGGCCGATGTGAAGAGGATGCCTGTTGATGTTTATCCTCCCCGCCTTGATGCGCCGGGTGCAGTCGTCTATAACTTTTTTATCTTTTGAAAAGACGGAAAAGCCGAGGCCGTGTTTGTTGTGCTGTGCATAAAAATTAATCGCCTCGGCATGATTCTTCACTTTTTTTATCCAAAGAACCGGCGCGAAGATGCTCTCCCGCACGATTGCCGCTTTTTCCGTGGGCTTCAATATAAGCGTCGGCGAAATTGTGTTGCCGTCCGCGGAAAAATTCCAGACTGATTCGGCGTGCGGTTCGGATTCTTTCACAATCTGCGCCGCGCGCGGAGCGGTTCCGGGGAGAAGGGCGCCGATTTTGGCATTTCCGTAAGCGGGATTGCCGCAGGGGATTTTTGCAACGCCCTGTTTGAGTTCTCTCTTGAGCGCATCGTAGATTGATGCATGGACAAGAACGCCGCGCACCGCATTGCACATTTGTCCGTTATGCCGCGTAAAGGATTCCTCCAAGCACGCGCTGATTTTTTTAATATCTCCGGCGCTTCTATCGACATAAGCCCAGTCATTTCCTTCGCTTTCGGGCAGAAATTCGATTTCCGCTTCGGCGCATAATGCGCTTAATTTTTTGTTCGTCCCTCGGCTTCCAAACGAGAGCACGAAGTCAAACGAGCGCGCGCGAATGAGCCGCTCCGCTTCTTCTTCGTGTATGAGAAGGTAGTGGATTCTTTTTTTGAGAGCGGGAATTTTTGAGAGTTCCGAAACAAAAATATATCCGAATGTGGGCGATTTGCTCGACGGCTTCACGAATACGGAGTTGCCCATAAAAAGTGAAGAAAAAACGAGTATTGCCGTTGTAATGATGGGCTCATTTGCCGAAAAGATAAGGAGTATATTTCCTTTCGGTTCCGAAAGATATCCTTTCGGAAAAAGCTTTTTCAAGGCCTGTAAATTCTCGAGGAATGAAATCGAGGCATCCATATCTTCTTTATGGTATGCAATCGGGCTTCCCGTTTCGTTCGAAACATCCTCAAGGATTTGTTTCTGTTCTTTTTTAAGATAGTAAATGATTTTTTTCACCGCTTGTGCAAGCTCCAACCTTAATGCGTCAATGTCTTTCGGCGCTTCAAACGGGTCGATAGCGAGGCCTCGCGCATACATAAACGAACGCGGAGTTTTTCCATTATAAGGATGGACGATTTTTTTTCGTATGGAGCCGGCGTATCTCCGGCCGTTTATTATTGTTTGAAGAATCATGGATTTTTTTATTTTTTCTTGTTATCCCCGAAATGTTTGAGCTTCGAATCTTTAAGACGCGCGATCTCCCCTTTGGTGAGAAGTATGCTTTTTACATTGAGCCCAAGCTTTTTTTTCAGACATTCCGCCGCGCGCGAAAGCGTTTTCGCGTTCCCTTTGGAGGGGACAATTTTGCATACAATCCGGTCCCTGCCGGAGATCGACTGTATCTCCATCCGCCAGAGGTGGGGATTCACCTCCCCGCGAAGTTCAAAGAGCGCGTCCTCTACCTGTTTTTTTTCTATTTTCATGCCTTTAAAAAAAAGGGTTTCCATCGTCCGGCGACGTATCCGCGCGATTCGAGGCATTGTTCTGCCACAGGGGCACATTTTGCGCGTGATGCGGGTTATATCTCCGGTGCGGTATCTGATGAGAGGGGATGCTTCTTTGTGGAACGTGGTTAAGACGAGCTCGCCTTCCATATCGTCACCAAGCACCGCTCCCGTGCGCGGATTGATTATTTCGGGATAGACATAATCGGCGAGGATATGAAGCCCGTTTTTCTCGGAACATTCTCCCGCGAGACCTGTATTTATTTCACAGAGGCCGTATTGATCATAGACGCGTCCGCCGAGCTTTTTTTCGATGAAGCGCCTTTGTTTTTCGGTGAATGGTTCTCCTCCTGCAATGATATGCCGAAGTTCCGTTTTTTTGAAATCAAGGCCGGCGGATTCCCATTCAGCGATAAGGTATAAATAATAACTCGCTACTGCGGCGGACGAACTCGGTTTGAATTCACGGATAAGTTCAAGCGCTTTCGCAGAGGACACGTTCCCCGCAGGGATGATAAAAGAGCCGATTTTCTGAATGGCATAATGGTTGATAAAACCCGCCGAAAAAAGCCCGTAAGACGCGAACATGGCGAACGTCTCTCCTCGGCGTATACCCTGCATATGCCATGTTCGCGCAAGATACGCGTTTCCTTCATCGATGTCTTTTTTTGTAAGAAAGGTAAAAACAGGTTTTGCGTTCGTGCCCGATGAGAAATGAACTTCCGCTACGCGGTTTTCGGGGACGCAGAGATTTTCGCGGATGCCGCCATTAAGGAGATCGTCTTTTGTCGTAAAAGGGATATTTTTCGCAAAATCATCGATGGTGCGGAACCGCGCGTCTTCTTTTCGGAGTTTTTTTGTGCGTCGATAAAATCGCGACCGATCGGCCGCATACAGAACGGCTTTTCGGAGTTTTTTAAGTTGAAGCGTCTCGAGATCTTCCGGGGGTATCGTTTCTTTGTTTCTATTGAAAAAGTCTTTTTTTTCAGGCATGTCTTTTTTTACATTATAATATATAAAAAGTCAAATACTATGTACATTACAATCGGATAGAGGGTTTGCGCAGGGTAGATATTATATCACCTTCGTTTGTTGGTCGCACAAGAAATTGCTACACTATATTGAAGCACGACATGTTTTTTCAAAGCTTGAAAAAAGAAATACTTTTTTTTGCGCTTGGTCTTACGATTATAACCATCGTGGCCACAACGGCAATCAGCGCCTCTTCGACAAAAACCGCTGGCGAGGATGCGGCAAACGTAACCGGAGCCGTTCTTTTGGACCAAGGGGAAGAGCTTTTGATCCAGATCAGCGTTGCTGCGGCGGAGCGCCAGGATCTTCTCTTTGAACATATCGAAAACGAAACGATACACCTGGCGTCATACGTTGAAGAAATATACGGCAATCCTTCTTTTTTTGACAGGAGCGGCTATTGGCAGTTCGATAAACGGGTGCGTAAAGAGAACGACCTCTATGTGAACAGCGAAACCGATATATCGACCTTCCACATACCTTCATTCGTATCGCTTGATAGCCGCGAGAAAAAAAATATCGAGCTCACTGCAAATCTTGATTTTATCGCACCGGGCATTCTGGAACAGAACCCCGACATCGCCGCGTTCTACGCCATTGATACGCACGGTGTTACGCGATACTTTCCGAACATCGTATTGGGAAGGCTCGCTCCTCCTGATTATGACCCGAGAGAAGATATTTACTACAAACCCGCAACGCCGGATGAAAATCCAGAAAAAAATGTCATATGGTCTCCCTTATACGATGATGTGGCGGGACGCGGACTCATGATTACCGCGACTGCTCCCGTCTATACCGAGGACGGGTTCCAGGGGATAGTCGGAACAGACGTTCTTCTTGCGAATATTATCGAAAGCATCAGCGCCTATAGTCCCATAGAAGGATCGTATGCATTCCTTATAGACAAAGAAGGCAATGCTATCGCTTTTCCGGAACAGGCGTATGCGGATTTTTTGGGTCTTTCGCGGGGAGAAGGCGTTGCGCTCACTCATTTGGCTGACAATGCCTTGCCGGAGGGATTCCTTGATATTCTCCAAAACATGATGGACGGTCTCGAAGGATTTGGATCAATTCACAACGGGACGCAGGCGCTTTTTATCGCATACGCGCCGCTTCGCCAGACAGAATTCAGTCTCGCTGTCGTGGTAGAGGAATCAACAATGCTTAAGGCAATACGCGCGCTTGATGCTGAAATAAGCGGCACCGCGGAGAACGCCATTGTATTTCGGATTCTTCCTGCGAGCGTTCTTATCATACTTTTTGCCTCGATCGTAAGCGTTTTCCTTGTCACGCGCATCACCCGTCCGATCCAGGAACTCACGCAAGGGGCGAGAGAAATCGGCCGCGGCAATTTGGACTATAAGCTGAATATAAAGAGCAAAAATGAAATCGGCCAACTTGTGGCATCTTTCGATCAAATGAGCTCGGATCTGAAAAAATCGCGGGAAGAGCTCTATGAATACAGCCAGGGCCTTGAAGTCAAAATCAAAGAAAGAACAAAAGAGCTTGAGGAGGCGAATGAGCATCTGGAGGAACTCGATGAGCGGAAGTCGGAATTTGTCTCACTCGCGTCCCACCAACTTCGGACGCCCTTGTCCGCCATCAAAGGCTATTCATCCATGCTTCTTGAAGGTTCGTATGGCGCGCTCACCGATATTCAAACAGAAACTGTTTCAAAAGTGTTTGAGTCTTGCAATCGGCTTGTCAGAATCGTTGAGGAATTTCTCGATATTTCAAGAATCGAGAACGATAAGATGATATATGAATTCGAAAGCATAAACATCGACGAGCTTGCGGCAAGTGTCGCAGATGAAATGCGCGAGCTTGCCCGCAAAAAAGGCCTTGAGCTTATATATGAAAACGACGGAAAGGACGCTTATTTTGCCACTGCGGATAAGGGAAAGATGCGGCAGATATTGGGAAATCTCATCGATAATGCGATTAAATATACGGCGCGCGGAGAGGTGCGCGTGAAGCTTTCTCGGGACGATGCGAGGCATGTTATCCTGATTACCGTTTCGGATACGGGAATCGGCATATCGGATGAAATCAAAGGACGTCTTTTTGACAAATTTACCCGCGGGGAGGATGCGGGAAAGGTTATAGCGGACGGCTCCGGCCTCGGCCTTTATATCGTCAAAAAAATCATGGAGAAGCACCACGGCCGCGTATGGGCGGAGTCTGGAGGAAAGGGCAAGGGGAGTCAATTCCATGTTGAACTTATGTCTGAATAGCAATAGCTCAAAATGGGCCTTTTTACTTTTTATATATGCCTGATATTATACAAATACTATGGACGGCAAAATTGTTCTAACAGGTGATCGGCCCACAGGCCGGCTTCATCTTGGTCATTTCGTGGGATCGATAAAGAAGCGGCTTGAATTGCAGGAAACAAACGCCCTTTTCTACATGATAGCCGACATGCAGGCGCTCACCGACAATGCCGAAAACCCGGAGAAGGTGCGGGAGAATGTCCTTGAAGTTGCGCTCGACAATATTGCATGCGGCCTTGATCCCCAAAAGACTGTATTTTTCATACAGTCCGGAGTGCCGGAACTCTCCGAGCTTACCATGTATTTTCTGAATCTCGTTACGCTTGCGCGGCTTGAGCGGAATCCAACCGTCAAAGCGGAGATGAAACAGAAAGGATACGGCGGCAATGTCCCCGCCGGTTTTCTCATGTATCCGATAAGCCAGGCCGCGGATATTCTCGCATTTAAGGCGGAGCTTGTGCCTGTGGGCGATGATCAGCTTCCGATGATCGAGCAGGCGAACGAGATTGTTGAAAAATTCAATCGCATATATGGCGATGTTTTTAAGAAAATAAGCCCTCTTGTGCCCGAAGAAGGGGCGCGGCTTTCAGGCCTCGATGGAGGCGCAAAAATGAGCAAATCCCTCGATAACGCCATTTATCTCGCGGATGACGCGGAAACTCTTCGGAAAAAAGTCATGAGCGCGTATACCGATCCCGCGCATATTCGCGCGGATGACCCGGGGCACATTGAAGGGAACGTCGTATTCGAATATCTTGATCTTTTTGATCACGACAAAATGGGTCTTGATGAGCTTAAAAAACGGTATACAGCCGGGGGCGTCGGCGATGTGGAGTTGAAAGAACGCCTTATCATGAATCTTGAGGCGAAACTTCTGCCCATAAGAGAGCGCCGCGCGGAGCTCATGGAAGACCCCGGCGCAGTTATGAAAATTCTTGGAGACGGCACCGCCCGCGCCCGCAGAGTTGCAGCCGAAACACTCGCCGAGGTTCGCCGCGCGATGAAGATTGATTATGCGTGAGCAATTGAGTTCTGGATCTGTTATGTCACCGTTCCCGATAAGTCTCTCAATACGGGCCATGACTCCAACAAAAAAATTTCCCCGGCATTTATATTTATTATAATTTTCATCCCCTGGAATCAGGCGATTCGGCGGAAGATCGTCGAGATAATTATTTCGAAAATCAAAAAAATCGTGAAGATATTGTTCCCGCATCCCGATTTGTTTTTCAGAAAATGTTTCATCAATATGTTCTCTGCTTTCCATAATATTGTTGTTAAATCCATTAAATGCCGCGGGGGAGAGTCGAACTCCCAAGGGGTTGCCCCCACTGCGACCTGAACGCAGCGCGTCTACCAATTTCGCCACCGCGGCTTGAAATACATTGTATACGCGGGACACTATCTGGGCAACACGCTCACACAATCCCCACATCTTTGGACATCCCCACATCTTTGGACATCGGATGTCCAAAGATGTGGGGATGTCCAAAGATTGGCCGCTTTCATGTGTCGCGCCTTTTTGTTATATTTTTTTCATGCAATCAGCCCGCAATCATATACGCCTTGTTGCGCTCTTTGCGCTTATCATCGGGAACGGTCTGATTTGGCATGCGGTCATTCAGGCAGAAAAGACGGAAATGACCGTCGCCTTTCTTGATGTCGGCCAAGGAGATGCGATTTTCATTGAATCCCCGAGTGGAAATCAGATGCTTATTGACGGGGGAAAAGGAACGGCGGTTTTGAAGGAGCTCGGTAATGTCATGCCGTTCTACGACCGATCCATAGACGTTGTTATTGCAACTCATCCGGACGAAGATCATATCGGCGGATTTCCCGAGGTATTTGAACGATTCGACATCGCGAGCTTTTTTGAGCCAGGCATCGCGGGAGAAACCGGCGCGGCGGAAGCGCTTGTTTCGTCTGTCCAAAGTGAGAACGCGCAAGCATATGAAGTCCGGCGCGGAGACCGAATCAATCTCGGCGGAGGAGCGTATATCGATATCCTTTTTCCCGACCATGATCCGAGAGGCCTGGAAACAAACGATGCTTCCATTGTCGCGCGGCTTACCTATGGCGACACGTCGTTTCTTTTTACCGGCGATTCGCCGGAAAAAATCGAACGTTACCTTTTGGGCATAGATCACGATTCTCTCGATTCTGACGTGCTTAAGGTGGGGCATCATGGCTCAAAAACTTCGTCAGACGAGGCATTTCTCGCGGCTGTTTCCCCGGATTATGCGATTATATCGGCGGGGAAGGATAATCGTTACGGCCATCCCCATAAAGAAGTTATAGATGCGCTCGCCGCGCTCTCTATTCCCGTTCTCGGCACATATGAAGAGGGGACAATTATTATGGAAAGCGATGGGGCGAATATTCGCCTACGGCAATAAAAAAGCCGCTTTGGTGGGCGGCTTCGAAAGATCGATTATTCTGCGGGTTTATACGACTCTCCAAACACATAGAGGGTATTTCCCTCAGTTGTTTCAATTTCTACGACAAGGTACACTAATGTACCTATAAGCTCGCCGTTTTCTTTGATTTCGACGGGGAACTCCGAAGCCCCACTCGATTTTTTAAAATTGATGACCCCGGTCTTACATATTCCTTGTTTGGCAAAGTCATCCTTTAACTCCTCAAACAATTCAATGCTTTTTTCGTCTTTTGCATTGATTGCATGCTCTACGAGCCGGAGCGAGCTCGCCTTATCCGTGCAATAGAATACTTCTGTCCCCGCGGCGCGGGTGTTCAATGCGAAAAACAAAATGAATAAGGCGGCAAAGGTCGCGCTGATTTTCATGGGTTTTGTCCTCCTGAATTAAATGGTAAGTTTGCTTGTGACATCAAAGACTGTTTTTTCCGCTACATTCGTGGCGCGGTCGGCTATACGTTCGAAATTATGGGATATTTTGATAAGATCAACTTTTTCCCGCGTAGAAAGATGCGCGCAGTTGTCTATGACCGACGCATTGAATTCCTCGACAAGATTATCAACCGCGCTGTCGGCCACGACAACTTCCTGCGCCACCGCGATATCGTTTGCAAGATAGCTTTCTACCGCCCTCTTAAGCATATCCGCGCATAATTCGTGCATGGCATGGATTTTTGAGGCAATCTCATTATTGGCCGGATCCCCATGAAGAGCCGGAAGAGTTTTTGCCTGCTTTGCGGTGCCTTTTGCATAGTCCGCGATGCGTTCCAATTCATCCAAGGCGACAAATCCCGCTGAATAGATGAAATGCGCATCGCGCGCCTTCGGTGCAAACAGGACAAATGCCGCGAGGCAGTTGTGAAAAATTTTTCCGGTCAGTTCGTTTATTTTCGAGTCTCCCGCCTTCAGAGTTCGCGCAATATCCGTATTTTTTTCCATGATCGCAACAACGCTCATTTCGACCGCATCTGCGACCAATCTATGAAGGGCGCTTATGTCCTTGGAAATCTCATCAATCACATGATCTAATCTTTTCATGTTCCTCCTTTCCTCGTCATCCAAATCGTCCTGTAATGTATCCCTGAGTGCGGCTATCTTTTGGGTTGCTGAATATTTTCTTTGTCCTCCCTTTTTCAATGATCTCTCCGAAATGCATGAAGACAAGCCTGTCCGACAGACGCGCCGCTTGCGCGATGTTGTGCGTTACAATGATGACAGCCATCTCTTTTTTAAGCTTTTGTATGAGATCCTCAATGTGCGCGGTTGCAATGGGGTCAAGCGCCGAGCACGGCTCATCCATGAGAAGCGCCTCGGGCTTCACCGCAATTGCGCGGGCAATGCAGAGCCTCTGCTGTTGTCCGCCCGAAAGCGTATAGGCGTTCTCGTGAAGCCGATCTTTGATCTCGTTAAAAAGACCTGCTTCTTTGAGCGCCCTTTCGACAAGCGGATCAAGCTCTCTTTTCGTTTCTCCGAAGCGGTGCATTTTGAGAACCCACGCCACATTGTCATACATTGACTTCTGGAACGGATTCGGCTTTTGGAACACCATCCCAATTCTCGCGCGAATGCTCTCAATATCATCTTTTTTCCGCATGATATCTTCGCCGCCGAAAAATATTTCGCCCTCCTTCCTGATCCGCACGCCGGCAGTTTCGTCAATCATGCGGTTGAGTGACCGCAGGAGCGTGCTTTTGCCGCATCCCGATGCGCCGATGATCGCCGTGATTTCCTTATCGTAGAGGTCAAGCGAAACATTATTGAGCGCCTGCTTCTTGCCGAACCAGATGGAGAGATTCCGGATGGAGATTATCGTTTCGCGTTTCCGCACGGCGTTTCTCCGAAATGTGGGGTCTCATGTCTGAATTGAATCTACATTATTCAGTTGTGTTGTCAACGCGCGTGGATATATGTTATTTTTTAATTATGAAAGACGAGAAAACCGGCGCAGAACTCACACGGCAGGAGCATCATATAATCAGAGAAAAAGGGACGGAGACGCCATTTAGCGGAAAGTATTGGAATATGCACGAGAAAGGGAGCTATATGTGCCGCGCGTGCGGGGCGATGCTTTTCTCCTCGGATACAAAATTTGATTCCGGCACGGGGTGGCCGTCGTTCACGGGACCGGCAAACCGCGAGAATGTGACGCTTACGTCTGATCGTTCCTTCGGTATGGAGCGTATCGAGGTGTCATGCAAGAAGTGCGGGGCTCATCTGGGGCATGTCTTTGACGACGGGCCGAAAGACGCGGGAGGAAAGCGATATTGCATAAACTCGGCATCGCTTTGTTTTGAAAAGTAGGACTTATGCGTTTGGCGACCTGCTTTGTCGCTCCCTACGCTCCTCCCTCACAATATCATGATACGTTTCGGTTCGGTGCTCGGTCGCTTCGCGCATCTCATCCAAACGCATAAGTCCTAAAAAAAACCGCGGCTAGGCGCGGTCAGAAATTTTCTTCTTTTCTTATCATGTTCGCCTCGCGGAGGCGAATTATTATCTTAAGGATTTTCTCCTCGTCTGATTTTAATCCGATCAGGGTGAGGAGCGACACTTCCTCGTCCCATGCATAAAATATATTTCCTTTTTTATACATAGGATTTGTCCCGTGATTCGGGAACGGCAGGACGCACTGTCCCGCGCATCCAAAAATAATTCGATCGGCGAACATATCGATTCCGCCGATGGTATAGATTCGATATCTTATTATCTGCAGAGAGTCTGGTTCGTCAGGGTCTTCCCCCGTTGCTTCCATTAACGCGCCCTCATTTATAAAATTCTTTTCTAGAATACCGTTTATATATTTTTTGTCAAGTTTAACGGGTATTTTCTTTTATAGCTTCATCAAATAATTTCGGAAGAGGGGGGCGATATGCGTCCATAAGACGCACGAATTCGTCTTCCGAGAGAGGCAGGCGCGGATTATTCTTTTTTTCCTCTTCGATTACGGATGAGACGCGTCCTTTGTAATCATGGCCCGGGTAGATGGTTGTTTCGTCGGGGCATATTTCAAGAATTTTTCGAATGCTTGTGTAGAGTTCAAGGCTATTTCCGCCCGCGAGATCTGTTCGGCCGGTTCCGCCGATAAGAATGGTATCGCCAGTAAAGACGGAACCATCAACAAAAAGCGTTATCGCGTCCGGCGCATGGCCGGGCGTATGCAAGATTTTGATAGCGGTATTTCCAAGCGGAAGTTCTTCGCCTCCTTTGAGCGCCATATCTTTTGCCCTGCTTCCCGCTTTTTCGTACATATATATTTTCGCGCCGGTTTTTTCTTGGAGCTCGCGGGCGAACGAAAAATGATCCGCATGCGTATGGGTTTCAAAGATATATATGAGCGAGAGCTTCTGTTCCGCGAGAAATGCGGTTACGTCCTCTCCGATTCCCCGTGTAATATCAATCGCGGCGGCTTCCTTCGTTTCCGGCGAATAGACGATATACGAGAGGCATCCCTCTCCAGAGCGAAATTGCTTGATTTCAATTTTGTTCATCTCATTTTCCACCATATACCCATAGTATCATACGTTCGGCTCGCTCTTGTGTCAAAAAAGTATACTTTTTTCCAAATATGTGTTATTGTCGCGGAAGTCAGTGAGAAACGAGGAGGCAGATCATTGAATAATAATCTTACCATTCCGGTTTTGCTTGAAGAGGCGGTGAAGAAGAACCCCCATGCTCCCGCTTTGGAGTTTGAAGGGCATACGTTTTCGTATCAAGAGCTTTGGAAGGAGGTGGAAAAGTATAAAAATATGCTTGAATCCGTTTTGCGGAAGTCATTCGAGCGGAAGCGGGAAAAAGGGGCGATTTCCGGCACGCGGATTGCGATCCTTATGCCGAACATCCCGCAGTTTGTCTTTGCGTATTACGGAGCGCTTCAGCTTGGGTGCATACCGGTCGCCATAAGCCTCACAAGCATTTTTTCTGCTTTGCGTTCAGGAACGAAGGTCAATAAAATAGATCTTCCCCCCGAGATGCGCGATGAGCTTAGAGTTGCTGACTTCGAGGTCATTGTTGTCGCGGACTTTTTGTATCCGCTTGTTGCTCAAATGGAGGAGCGAGATCTTTCTGGAAAAGTCATTTTGGTGACAAGCCCCTCTGAAACGCTTCCTGTGTGGAAGAAGGTGGTATATCCCGCCTTTGCTCTTATGCACGGGAGGCATGTTACGGTAAAGGAAGAATGGGGCGATAATCATGCCGTGCTTACTACGGCGCATCTTCTCAAGGAGAATAACCCGCATGTGAGCGGCGCGATGAAAGCCAATCCCGATAGCATCGCCCAAATCCAATTCACGGGCGGTACGACCGGAACGCGGAAGGGTGCCATGCTCACCCATCGAAATGTCATTGAAAACATATTGGCATGCAGGGAACACCTCCGCGATTATCTGAAGGAAGGCGATGCGGTGTTAGGGATCCTCCCGCTCTATCATTCGTTCGGGATTTTCTGCATGAATCTGACGCTTTTATCGCTTCATGGAAAATTTGTTCTCCATGTTTTGCAGAAGCGGATAGATGCCAAAGAAATATTCCGGAAAATAGAGCATGAAAAAATCGCGATTCTTCCGGGAGTCAATGCGATTTTTGTCGCTCTCGCGGCGGCGGATCCTTCCAAATATAATCTGTCATCGCTTCGGTTCTGCTTTTACGGCGCGGGCCCGCTTGATCCATCCGCCAAAGAAACATTTGAACAAAAAACAAATGCGAAAGTCGGCGGCGGTTACGGCCTCTCCGAAAATTCACCCGTTGTGTCCGTGCTTCTTCCCGATGAAAACAAGCAGGGGAGCGTCGGGAGACCAATTCCCGGGATCACGGTTGAAATAACTGATGTTGATACCGGCCTGCCGCGCGGCGTGAACGAGGAAGGGGAGATTGTCGTGTCGGGCGAGTCGGTCATGCAGGGATACTTCCGAAACGAAGAAGCTTCGAAGGAAGTTCTTCGCAACGGGAAACTTTATACCGGCGATATCGGGCGCATGGACGAGGATGGATTTCTCTATATTACCGACCGTAAGAAAGACATGGCGAAAATTTTTTCCGAAAACGTCTATCCGCGGCAAGTCGAGGAGTTCGTCATCGGCACGGGCTTGGCCTCGAAGTGCGCCGTCGCGGGCGTTCCCGACCCGAAGCGTGGCGAAGCACTCGTTTTGTTTGCTGTCCCATCAGATAAAACTTTGGATGAATCGGTGGAGAAATTGTCTCAAGACGTCATGCGCCTTGAGTACCCGAATCACCTTTGGCGCCCGCGCGAAGTATATATTGTTCCTCTCAAGACGTTTGCCGAATGGGTGGATCCCATGGGGAAGGTTCTCAAACGGAAAGTTAAGCAATTTTACCGTGATATTCAAGCCGCGAAGCATCACATGGAAATCCTTGAAAGAAAAAAGAAAGAAAAAGAATGATACATACAATTAAACACCCGGGCACGCGCTCGGGTTTTTTTGTCGCTTGACGAATATTATATTTTGTATATTATATATTTCGCTGAGGAAGGTGTATTCCTTGATAGGAGGAAATTATGGGCTTTATAATTGCTCTTTTGAAGTTTGCCGTTCCGTTTTTTGTTGTTCTAGCCATTCTTGTCTTGTTTGCGGCTGTATTTTATCGCCGCGTGGTCCCGACCAATATGGTCCATATCGTGCAATACAAGCGGAAGACTATTTCGTTTGGGACCAATCAAGGTTCAGGAAACGTTTACTACCAATGGCCGAGCTGGATTCCGTACTTCGGCGTTACAGTAATCAAGTTGCCGGTGAGCAACTTTGACTTGTCGCTCAAGGGATATGAAGCGTATGATCGCGATCGCGTGCCGTTTATGGTAGATGTGACCGCCTTCTTCCGAATCATTAACACGGATATTGCGGCGCAAAGAGTGGAAAATACGGCTGAACTGGAAAACCAGCTTATGCAAATCGTCCAGGGCGCGGTCCGTAAGGTCCTTGCGTCTGATGTAATTGACCAAATCATGTTGGAACGCGCCAAATTCGGAGAACAGTTTACGAACGAGGTTCGCGAACAGCTTGAGGAGTGGGGTGTTGGATCGGTCAAGTCCATGGAGCTCATGGATATTCGCGATACACACGGAAGTCATGTAATCGTGAATATTATGGCGAAAAAAACATCTCACATTGAGATGGAAAGCCGAAGCACGGTTGCGGCGAACATGAAGTCGGCTGAAACGGCTGAAATTGAAGCAAAGCAGGCTGTTGACGTGAGGCGTCAAGAGGCGGAACAAATTGTGGGACAGCGCACCGCGGCAAAAGAACAAGCGGTCGGTATCGCACAGCAACAGTCTCAACAGGAGGTTTTGGTTCAACAAAAAGAGACACGGGAACGCGATATGGCGGTAAAACGTGTAGAGCAAGTACGGCAAGCCGAGATCACAAAGGATCAGCAGGTTGTTGCCGCTGAGCAGGACAAGCAGACCCGCGTCATCAAAGCGGACGGTATGCTTACGGAGAAACAGAGAGAGGCCGAGGGTATAAGATTTCTCGGTAATGCAAAAGCTGACGCCGAGAAGGCGATGCAGCTTGCTCCGGTGCAGGCGCAGATTGAGCTAGCAAAGGAGATCGGATCCAATGCCGGTTACCAGCAGTATCTCGCAATGATTGAGGGCATTAAGGCCTATATCGTCGTCGGCGGCGAACAAGCAAAGGCCTTGCAGGTCGCACAGATTAAGGTTATTGCTAACACGGCAAAACCGGTTGACGGGGTGCGGAGCGTCATGGATTTGTTTAGCTCAACAGGCGGGACAGACCTTGGCGCCATGGTGGAAGCATTCGCGCAGATGCCGCTTGGCAAAGTCGTCCTTGGGAAACTCGGCGTTCATGACGAACCCGTAATTGTTGAAGGCGAGACCGAGACAACCAGTGTTGAATCTGCCGACCCGTCGTCAAAAAGTTAATTTGTATAAGACCATCCGGATATAAAAATGTCCGGTTTTTTTGTTTGACATTCTCTATAAATAATG
>JAKEFN010000084.1 GCA_022616085.1 bacterium | reverse complement strand
CGGCCGCGAGATATGCGAACACTTCAATCCATGACAGGATGTCAGCATGTGGGAGCTGGATAATGTCGGGCGAACGCTCCCCCGCCTCAATGCCGATTGCGTGGAGCACGATAAAAAATATCGCGGTCTGCGTTGCGGCGCCGATGCCGCCGATGAAGCGGTTCGCTATAAGAAATACGGCTATAATCCCCGCGATGCGAAATCCTGCGCCCCACTCTCCCAAAATATGAAACGCGCCGGTCGGCTGAAGCGGGATAGAGAGAAAATTCAAAAGAAAAAGTATGCCCGCAAACGCCACGGCGCCAAAAAATCGTTTCCCTTCCGGCGTGTCGCGCTTGAGAAGAGGCAGGAGAAGAATCCACCCGAACATAACAGCAAGCACAAGTGCCACATGCGGCGGCGACCACACGATCCAGACGCTTGTGAGATCTTCAACGCCAAATATCCCGTGCCATACTTCGTCAAAAGGAGCGACAATGACCGGAATGCCGACAAGAAGCAATGCTAAACGCCGCCACACCGCGTGTTTGAAAACTATGTAGCCGTATACGGCTACCATAATGCTCCCCACGATACCGCCGTAGAGCATAAGATGCGGCGGCTCAAAAAAAGTATCTCTCCCCACCATCACATGCCACCACACATCCCACGCCCCGCCCATGACCGAGACGGGCATCGCGACAGCCGCAATCCGCGCGAGCATAACCTCCGCGTTATTCTTGAAAAACTTTTCGCATAAAAAAGTGTGGAGTTTGGCTATCATGTAAAAAATTTATCTTTTAAAAATTTTCCAAAGGCTTGTATCTCTTCTTGCTCCCGCGAAAGCTCTTGGCCTGATTTTTCCATTTCATCTTTTCGTATTTTTTTCAAAACGTCTTCTGTTCCCGCAACTCTGAAATGCCCGGCAGGGCCGATCCCTTCAATAATAAGTTTTAAATCCTCGGAAGTCTCTCTCTTTATAAAATTCTTCCAAGAGGCCTGAAACTCCTGCTTTCAATTCTTCATTTTTCGCCCGCACAAACTCCGTAAAAAGCGGGTGGGGCGAGAGCGGGCGGGCGTGGAATTATTTATAATAACTTCAAAAAATCTTTCAAAGAAAGCCCTGCCTGTTTGAGAATTCCGGCGAGCGTCCCTTTCTTTAATGGTTTGTTATGATACGCAACTGAAATCGGAGGAGTATGATCATCTTTATAGAGAATATAATGGCTTCCCGTCACGTGGTGAACCGAGTATCCCGCCTTCAGAAGGGCTTTTATGACGCGCCTCGGTCTCACCTGCGGGAGTTTAGACATACGCCTTCCGGACGCGCTTCAAAGGAATTTTTCTGCGTTTCTTGAAAACTTGAACCTTGCGGAATTCTGAATATTCAAGAGGAATTTTCCTGTTATTTTTTGCAAGCACGTGAAGATAGCCGCCGATAGCATCTTCAATATTTGTAAGCGCTTCTTCAAGCGTATCTCCCTCGGAAATACAACCCGGGAGCGCCGGAACGGTCACGGTATAACCGCCTTCCTCCTGCGGTTCAAGTTCTACGGTATAAGTAATCATACTTGTATGGTATTACAGGTGAAAGGAAAAATCAACGCCCTTGGTCCGTCTTACTATTTGTTTTCCCTACTCCCCATCGCCGCCCGCACAAACTCCGTAAAAAGCGGGTGGGGCGAGAGCGGGCGGGTGTGGAATTCAGGATGGAATTGGGTGCCGAGGAAAAAAGGATGCGCATCATGAGGGAGTTCGGCGATCTCCATAAGAATGCCGTCTGGAGATTTTCCCGAAAAAACAAATCCCGCTTTTTCCAACTCGGCGATATAATCGGGATTGACTTCATACCGATGCCGGTGCCGTTCCGAGATTTCGTCCTTGCCATACGCCTCTCGCGCGATGGTGCCCTTTGAGAGAATCGCGGGATACGCGCCAAGCCGCATCGTGCCGCCATAGTCGCTCTTTGCCATCTTTTCTTTCTGTTCCGGCATGATGTCTATAACCGGATGGGCTGTTTTCCCGTCAATCTCCGTCGTATTGGCATCACTCCAGCCAAGGACATTCCGTGCATACTCCACGACCGCAAGCTGCATGCCGTAGCAGAGTCCGAGATACGGAATTTTGTTTTCCCGCACATATCGAATGGCTGCAAGCTTCCCTTCAATGCCGCGCGACCCGAAACCGCCCGGGATAAGCACGCCGTCGTATTTCTTAAGCCCTGCGAGTTTTTTCTTTCCGTTTACGCCCTCATAATCCTCCGCCGAAAGCCAGTGAATTTTCGGTTTCGCTCCTAAAGAATATGCGGAATATTTAATCGCTTCGATTACCGAGATATAGGCATCGGTGAGCGTAAAGTCGCCGATATTGAAATATTTTCCTACAATCGCAATGTTAACTTCCTTCCTCGGCTCTTTCGTCTTTGCAACGAAACTTTTCCACTCTTTCATATCGGTTGGTTTTTTCGGTTTAAGCTTGAGCGATGAAAGCAAAATATCGGAGAGCTTGTCTTTTTCAAAATTAAGCGGCACGTCGTAAATACTCTCCACATCCGGCGCGGAAATGACACTTTCTTTTGCAATATTGCAAAACATGCCGATTTTTTCCTTTCGTA
The DNA here is from genome assembly GCA_022616085.1 of bacterium. GTDB lineage: Bacteria > Patescibacteriota > Minisyncoccia > Phycocordibacterales > JAKEFN01 > JAKEFN01. The sequence goes on along the minus strand of JAKEFN010000084.1, from coordinate 5,533 downwards.
TATTATCAAGAGGGGTGGCGCTCCTCGCAACAATAATATTGGGCTGAATGCCGGTTGAATTGAGTGTCCGAACCGCATATTGAGTCGGCTTTGTTTTCATTTCGCCGAGGTTCCCGGGCACCGGAAGATAGCTCACCATGACAAAAGCCACATCGTCCGGATTCTGGAGTTCCATCATCCGCGCCGCTTCAAGAAAAAGAATATTTTGATATTCGCCCACCGTTCCGCCGACTTCAACCGTTGTAATGTCCGCATCCGCTTTTTCACTCGCTTTCTTGATTCGCTCGATGATTTCCAAAGGAATATGAGGAACAACCTCGACGCATTTCCCCTTATATTTCAAATTCCGTTCTTTCTCTATGACAGAAAGATACACGCTTCCGGTCGTCATATAGTTATCGCGCGGGAGAGAGATATTCAAAAATCTCTCATAGTTTCCCATATCCTGATCGGTCTCGTAGCCGTCATTCAAAACAAAAACTTCGCCGTGCTCCGTAGGGTTCATGGTTCCCGCATCAACATTGATATACGGGTCGATCTTTACGGCCGTAACCGAAAAACCGCGCGACTGCAAAATCGCGCCGATGGAGGACGTCGTGACGCCCTTTCCGACTCCGGAGAGGACGCCTCCGACTACAAATATATATTTTCTGGTTCGCAATCCCATAAACAATGTAATTCAACAAGACGATCTCAAAACTCAAAAGTCAAAACTGAAACGTAAAACTTCTTCCCGTTTTGAGCTTTGCGATGCAGTTTTGCGCTTTGAGTTTTGACATTTAAGTTTATCATCATGTCATCTTCAGATGCTTCTCGTTCAGATACTTGCTGACCGCAATCGCGCTTGAAACGGCGCCGAGAAATATTCCCGCAAGAAGCGTGCTCCCAAAAATACTGATGAGATGGTCGATATAATACGCATGGACATTTATCCCGCTGAAAAATTTTGCTGTCGCATCCCCAATCCAGAGCGTGACCGGATAAAAAAGCGCCATGGCAGCCAGCGCCGAAATAGCTCCATACATGATGCCTTCGACAATAAACGGCCCTCTGATATAGGCATTCCCCGCCCCCATAAGCTTCATGATGGATATCTCTTGCCTTGAGGTGTAGATGGCGAGGCGGATCGTGTTGAACGTTATGAGGATGGAGATCGCAATAAGCGTAAATGTGATCGCAAGACCAAGCCGCTCGGCGCCCGCGATGATGCTTGCGAGTTTGTCTATTGCCGTCTTGTTCTGATAATACGTTACTTTCTCGACGATTTTCTCATCGCCTTCCATAAGCGCATTCTTGTCCTCGAGAAATCGCGCGATTGTCTCATACTGCGACGCCTCCTTCGCTTTTATATTGAGACTTGCGGGAAGCGGGTTCCCGTCAAGCTCTTCAAGCGCCTGCAGGGTTGTATAATCGTCCGCATGTTTTTCTTCGAAGCTTTCAAGCGCCTGATCGCGCGACGTATATGAAACATACGCAACCGCAGGGAGTGATTCGAGGGACTGCTTAAGACCAAAAATTTCTTCTTCGGGAGCGTCCAGTGTGAAATAGATATTCACGTCGACTTTGTCTTTGAGTTCCGCAAGCGACGACTCGAGAAGTTCGCCGAGAAAAAACATGGACCCGCCGACAAAAAGGGTAACGGTTACAACAAGGATAGACGCAAACGAAACCACCCCGTTCCGCCAGAAGGAGAGGAATCCCGCGCGTATTATTCTTTTTGTGGTGGTAAACATAAAATCAGCTCAAAACTCAAATCTCAAAAGTCAAAACTGAAACATAAAACGTAAAACTTCTTCCCGTTTTGAGCTTTGCGATGCAGTTTTGAGTTTTGACATTTGAGTTTACTATAGCACATAGCTTCCCTGCTCATTATCGCGGACGACGCGGCCTTTGTCCATAGTGATCACGCGCCTGCCGAGCGAATCGATAACCCGCTTATTATGCGTCGTAAGTATAACTGTGGTGCCGAGATCGTTTATTTTCTTTAATATTTGGATAATATCGTGAGTATTAATGGGATCGAGATTCCCAGTCGGCTCGTCCGCAATAATAAGGTCGGGCTGATTCACGATTGCGCGCGCGATGGCGACCCTCTGCATTTCGCCGCCCGACATCTCGTTCGGAAAGCACCAAATCTTGTCTCCAAGATCAACAAGCGCAAGCACATGCGGCACGTCTGCTTCTATTTCTTCATCTGTGCGTCCCGCCGCCTCCATGGCAAAAGCGATATTTTCAAATGCAGTCTTATGGGGAAGCAATTTGAAATCCTGAAAAACAACGCCAATCCTGCGCCGAAGATTCAAAAGATGCTTCCGCCTAAGGGAGTGGATATCAACATCCTCAAATGTAACAATGCCGGAAGTCGGCTTATCTTCCGCAAGGAGCATCTTAAGAAGCGTGGTCTTTCCCGCGCCGGAATGGCCCACAATAGAAATGAACTCTCCTTGCCGGATGGTCAGGCTGACGTTATCGAGCGCCACATACCGATCCATGTATTTTTTTGAAACGCTGTCGAAAGTTATCATAAAAATTAACTCAAATCTCAAAACTCAAATCTCAAAACTGCAACGTAAAACGTAAGACCTCTCCCCGTTTTGAGCTTTGCGTTGTAGTTTTGCGTTTTGAATTTTGACATTTGAGTTTTCCTAAAGATTTTTTTCCGCTTCGATAAATTTCTCCAAATCTCCGCCAAGAACCGCGTCAACATCCCGCACCTCTACCCCCGTCCGATGGTCTTTCACCATTTTATACGGATGGAGCACATATGAACGAATCTGGTTTCCCCATTCGATGTCGGTTGTTTTGCTCACATACATGCCCTTTTCTTTTTCCATTCGTTCGTCTTCGCGAAGCTTAAAAAGTTTACCCGAGAGTATCGCAACCGCTTTTGCCTTGTTTCGTTCCTGCGTGCGTTCGGAATCCACATGCACGGAGAGGTTAGTCGATATATGAACGATGCGCACCGCGGTCTCACGCTTATTGACGTTCTGTCCGCCAGGACCGCTTGATTTGGCGAATTCAATCCGCATATCGCTCTCCGGAATCTCTTCCTCACGCGTTTCGGCAAAAAGCGGAATGACTTCAACCATGGAAAAAGACGTGTGCCGCAGCTTCTTCGCGTTAAACGGCGAAATGCGCACAAGACGGTGCACGCCGGATTCATTTTTGAGTTCGCCGTAAGCCCCTGTCCCGTCTATCTGAAGCGTAATATTCCTGAAGCCCCCGTGATCGTTCTCGTTCTTGTGAATAAGTGTCATACTCCACCTTCTCTCCGCCGCATATTTTGCATACATCTCATAGAGCATGCGCGAAAAATCCTCGGAATCGTCCCCGCCTGCGCCGGAAAAAATAGTCATAACGGCCGATCCCTTGTCATATTTACCCACTCCGGCAACCTCCTCCTTAAGCTCCCGATGCTTCTTAATGACTCTCTGGGCTTCATCTTTATCGTCCCAAAAATGCGCCCCCGCCATTGTCTCTTCCAATTCCGCAATAGCTCGATTCAGTTCGTCTTTCTTAATATTTTCCCGCTCGTTCCTCGCTCTTTCTTTGCGGGGAAACTGCGTTTCCCCGAGCCCTTTCATAATGTTTGTCCGCTCGTTCCTCGCTCTTTCTTTGCGGGGAAACTGCGTTTCCCCGAGCCCCTTCTTCTTGTCGTCCATGAGGAGCATTATACCAAACAAAAATTATCCAATCAAAGTTTTTAGCAAAAAAATTGACAAAATGGTTATTTCGTGTATTCTGAATACGTCCTACAAACATAAGGAGAAAGCAGAATGAGCTTTCGCATGAATGGGATCCGTCCCAAGCTTGACCGAGCGGCAAACCTGCTGGCGCGTTCCGCCGGCAACGGTGGTATATATGCCGGTGCGGGGTCGAGATACGAAAATCAGTTCTGGACGCGCGACTTCGCGCTTGCGCTCTCGCCCGCCATATCGGCGCTTCAGCGACTTGGCTATTCAGACGGATATGGATATCTGTTTGACGCGCGGTACGATCACCTTGAGAACCTGCTACGCCGCCAAGGAATTTCCGGCGCTATCCCGATTCTTTTTGCAGACGACCTGCAGGAATTGGTGGTAAAAAAAATTGGGAGATGTGAGTACAAAAATGGAATTTTGGATACCAAAAAAACGTTCGTCCTGAAACGAATCTTTGATGGTATGCTTGGAAATTCGCAGGAATTTCCTGAATTTACCAACTGGCCAGACGACAACGAGCGCGGACTCTATCGTCTGACTCCCGGCACGACCGACAGCGAACTTTTGTTCACACGAATCGCTCTCACGAATTGGAGCGGGGAGCTCTTTGTCGGATCTAAAAAACTGAATGGCATCGTGAAGGCGATCTATTATCTGGAACGCCTTTATGTGCGCGACGGACTGCACCACGGCGGGGACTGGCGGGACACGATGGAAGTCTTTTTCAAAGACCGCCCGCTCCTTTCCAACAACTCCGTTCTCTATGGGGTGTATATCGCGCTTGGCGAGTACAAGAAAGCGAAAGCGTTAAAAAACGCCATTGCCAGAGTTCTTTACAAGGACGGCACGTATCTGGATTATCCTGATGCCACCCGCTTTGATCCCTTTGGCGCATCGCTTGCGGTGCTTCACGGCGTCGCGTCCCCGGATCAATACCCCGCAATCCTTGAAGGTTTCCGGTTGGTGGATTCGGAATGCGGTGTGACGATCCAGTGCAAGCACAATCCGTACCAGCCCGGAGAAGCCGAGACGATTGAGCGGACCGACGGCGTGGTCGTCTGGCCGTTTGTCGTGGGATACACGATACTCGCCTGCCTTCACATGGAGAAATACAGTAAGGTAGGGGGACGGCGTCTCGCCATGGACCAGTTTGAGAAACTGCACGCGCAAGACGGCTTCGCGGAGTATTACGATCCCGCGGACGGAAGCAAATGGGGCGAGTACGCACAAGGCTGGAGCGCCGCGCTCTATGTCATGGCAGTAGAGGCGCTCCATAGGACAGGTATTATGAACTAAAAACAATAAGTATCTTCTTTCCTTCACCGGCAGTCCCTGCCGGTTTTTTGAACTCGAAAAAATTAAGCGCAAAAAAAACGGCGTTGTAATGACCCCGTTTTAAACCATTATTCTTTCTATAAAAATAACGAGTACAGGGCTTCGAGATATATCTTCTCGCCCCCTTCTCTGAATCCCGTAGCCGCAACGATGTTACTTTCTTCGTCTGCCATTGCCGGACGCATTTTGACAATGCCCCATTCTGCGCTCTCATGAGGCAGATGCGGAACGGAGTGCTCTATGTGCTCCATGAACGCGACCAATATAATCCAAGCGAGGGCGTTGTGCCGGTCGAGATCCTTCGGGAACTCGTGCCGAGAAAAATAATCCTCACCAAAAAAATTTAACTTTTTTAGAATAGCTTAAAAACACCTCGCGGCGCGGGGTGTTTCTTTGTTTTTTTATGCTCTCCGTGCCGGAACAAGATTCCCCGCAAACTGATCTGTCGCGCGCTCCCATGTATATTCGCAGGCGCTTCGAGCGCATGCCGCACGCAT
>JAKEFN010000083.1 GCA_022616085.1 bacterium | reverse complement strand
ACCCCGTTTTCATAACGGGGTTTTTCATATCGTAAAAGAGGTTCTTATCAGACGGAGTTGTTTACGATATACTGAATATGATGTTTAACAAAAACCAGGTAACCTATTTCGCCGAAACGGACTTTCGGAACGCCCGCACGCGCTTCGGCATCAAGCGCGAGGATCGCACGAGACACCTCTATGTCATCGGCAAAACCGGCATGGGAAAATCCACCATGCTTGAAAACATGGCAGTGCAGGATATCCAGAACAATAACGGCATGGGGTTCATTGATCCGCACGGCAAGACCGCGGACCTTCTCCTTGACTATATTCCCGAGCATCGCATGCAGGATGTGGTGTATTTTGCACCGTTTGACCTCGATCACCCCATGTCCTTTAACATCATGGAGGACGTGGGCTATGATAAGCGGCATCTCGTCGTATCCGGCCTTGTCTCGGCGTTCAAAAAAATTTGGGTTGACCAATTTTCGGCGCGCATGGAATACATTCTTTCGAACATTCTCTTTGCGTTGCTTGAATATCCGGACGCGACACTCTTAGGCGTTAATCGTATGATGGTGGACAAGGCGTATCGCAAAAAAGTCGTGGACAATATCAAGGATCCATCCGTGAAATCTTTTTGGGTGGATGAGTTTGCCAAATACACCGACCGCTATACGCAGGAGGCGACTCCCGCTATCCAAAATAAGATTGGACAATTTACGAGCAATCCCTTGATCAGAAATCTGGTCGGCCAGCCGAAATCGAGCTTTGACATCAGGGATATCATGGATAAAGGGAAAATTCTTATTATGAATCTCTCAAAAGGCCGCATGGGGGAGGTGAATTCAAATATTGTGGGGAGCATGCTTATTACGAAAATTTATCTCTCGGCCATGTCGCGCGCGGATCTCACACAGGGGGAGCTTAACCGATTGCCGGAATTTTTCTTTTTCGTTGACGAGTTTCAATCTTTTGCGAACGAAACGTTCGCGGATATTCTTTCCGAGGCGCGAAAATACAAACTCGCTCTCACGCTCGCGCACCAGTATATCGAGCAGATGCCGGAAGAGGTGCGTGCCGCGGTCTTCGGCAACATCGGCACCATGGTAACGTTTCGCGTCGGGGCATTCGATGCCGAGATTCTTGAGAAAGAATTCATGCCGCAGTTTACGCAAGAGGATCTCGTGAATTTGGGTTTCGCGCAGATTTATTTGAAGCTCATGATTGACGGCGTTTCTTCAAAGCCGTTTTCCGCGACAACGCTTCCGCCGATTGAGCCGCCGGAAATTTCCATGAAAGAAAGGGTCATCTCGTTTTCACGGAAAGAATTTGCCAAACCGCGCGTTGCCGTAGAGGATGCGATCAATAAATGGTATGAGCCGATTCCGGAAGAACCTCGGGAAGAACGCGGCGAAGGCGGCATGCGTTCCGGAGGATTCGGGGATGATAGGGGCGGGCGCATAGGGAGGCCTCAATACGGCAACAGCGCCGGAGGCAGGAGCGCAGGAGGAAGTATGCAGGATCGTCCGCGGCCATACCCGCCTCGTTCGCAAGATGAAGCGCGGCCATTTTCCACTCCGCCAAGGCGCGACTACGGCGATTCGAGGCCCTCTCCCGGGAGAGGTTTCGGCGATTCGAGGCCCTCTCCCGGGAGAGGTTTCGATGAAGCTCGTCCGTATTCTTCGCGCTCCGAAAATGCCCGCCCGTATCCCCCACGAGAAGACCGTCCAAGACCGTCCGGAAGAGAAAATTTTCGAGACGTTCCTTCGGAAAGACCGCAGGAAAAACGCCGCGAATTCGATAGGCGTCCGTCAGAAAGCCCCTCCTTTGAAAGGAGGCGTGATGATATTCCTCGGGAGCCGATGACGGAGCAGGTTCCTCCAGCGCGTCCTCCAGTAAGGAACGAATATATAGAGCGTCAGAAAATGGCGCAGACAAGACCCGTTTCTGTTGCGTCCATCCCGAACGCTTTTGAGGAACAATCCACTCCCGCCCCGCCACGGCGTGACCATGATGAGGCAAAGCCCCTTGGCGTACCGTCTATAAAAAGGGAGGATGAAAAGGAATGGGAGTCTCTTGAGAATCTCAAAAGGAACGCCCGCCGCGATGCCAAACGACCGACGGATGAGCATATGAAAAGTCTCAAAGAAGCGATTGAAGAAGCGATGAAAGAAAAACAAAATCTTCCGGGTTCTCCTTCGATAAATAATGCTACCGCGAAAGTTGATGAGTCTCCCAAAGCACCCCCGCGCGAAATTCCCGAGGATGTGCTCAAGAATATGTTTGAGCCGGATGATAGATGAAATGATAACTCAAATCTCAAAACTCAAAACTCAAAACCGCCAGTTTTACGTTTTAGGTTGTAATTTTGAGCTTTAAATTTTGCCATTTGAGTTTTTTATTGTCTTTTTCTCGAAATTTGCTACCGTATAGCAAGGTACATATAAAGGGTGAAGAAGAGTGGTTACTTATACCTTTGACGCGTATCGGCGGCATATTGTAGAAGGAAAAAAACTTGATAATCATGGAGGTCTTGCGCCTTTTTTGGAAGACGGAACCAATGCAAACATCGCATTTGCGGGACGCAGTTGTGCGGAACTTGAAAAGAGATTTTCAGGGGAGGAAAAAGGCTATTATTACGCGGGATGCGGGCATTCGGGCGGCAATCCCGACAATCATAAATACGTTGAAGCAATGGTCGCGCTTGAAGGAGGGAGAACGGATACCCATATGGGTCTGTCGTTCGCATCAGGCATGGCGGCGCTCCATACGCTTTTCATGTCGTTCCCGCACAGCTCCGAAATTCTCTACCCTTCGACTTTGTATGGCAAGACGATCAAGCTTCTTAACAAGTTTTTGCCGGAACGCACTCATATTCGGACGAAGTGCGTAGAGAATTCGCTT
>JAKEFN010000082.1 GCA_022616085.1 bacterium | reverse complement strand
TTAAGGCGTTCTATGATAGTTTTGTAGTCTTTTGAATAAATTGATTTGCTCATATGTATTTCTATGGTATATCCTATTGTGGTATAATCCCAAAATGGGATATACTATATTTATGAAAATAGCCGCCGTCAAAATTTCCGTCCGTCCGAGCGAGGGCATGGCGGGGGGAATTCCGCCGTGTTCTTGCAAAAAATAGATGCCAGCCCTGCCGCCCGCATCGTTAGAGGCAGAACCCAGCAAAAAAGTTTTCTTTTCCTTTTACCTGCCCGCCGAAGCCTCGGCGCAGGCGGGGAAGAAAAATTGGTCGCGCGCAAAAAGAGAATTGCAGAGAAAACTTTTTTACTGGCTGGCGAGCGTTAGCGAGCGGCGGCGGGATCTTCTGTATCTTTTTCTACAAAACTGGAGCCACCTCGCGGGATTGAACCGCGGACCTTCTCGTTACGAATGAGATGCTCTACCAACTGAGCTAAGGTGGCAAATCTGTATTATCTTAGCCAGAGGAGAGAATCGGACTCTCGACTTCCATCTTACCAAGATGGCGTTCTACCACTGAACTACTCTGGCGCGCATAGTTTTTTATAACAAAAAAAACGCCATTATACAATATAATTTTAATGGGTTAATTACTGATAATGTGGTTTCGACCCCAGAAACACCCCATAACGGAATTCTCTTGAATTGAGCTCTTGCCTTGATAGAAACAGGTGCGGTGCTTTTGGCGTCGCTCTTATATATAAAGACGGCAAAAAAGCCGCTCTCCTTACCGGTAGGAATTGCGTATATCAAACGTCTTAAGGGTTAAGGAAACGAAGATGCATGCCGTAACAACATCGTTAAAACCCGTCTCGGGTGTTGCGAAAAAAACAGCCGATACGGGGGTCTGGTTTTTATTTTTTGCCGTCATCTATATCATCATTCTCATCAAATTCGTTACGATAGAGAGCATTTCGCATAATGTATTTTTCGGCTTTTACAGCATACTTATTTCCGCATACATTCTTTCGCGATTCTTATTCGCGTATTTTCACCGTTCCATTCCGATCAATACCGCATATGAACCGACCGTTACATTCGTTGTTCCCGCAAAAAACGAAGAAGATAATATCGCAGAAACCATCCGCCGATTCAGCCAAGTGAATTATCCTTTGCATAAAGTTGAAGTCATTACGATCAATGACGCGTCAACAGACGGAACGCTTCGCGAAATGATGCGCATTAAAGAAGAAATCGGCGGCCGTATTCCTGTTACGGTCGTCAACTGGGAACAGAACAAAGGGAAACGAGCGGGTATGGCGGAGGGGGTCAAACGATCGCGCCATGAGATTATCATTTTTGTCGATTCAGACAGCTTCATCGATAAAGACTGCGTCCGGCATCTCGTCAAATACTTTGCCGAACCTTCTATCGGAGCGGTTTGCGGGCATAGCGATGTATGGAACGCGGATACGAATATCCTCACAAGGATGCAGGCGGTCAGATATTATATCGCGTTCAAAGTATACAAAGGCGCGGAATCGATATTCGGGAGCGTTACCTGCTGTCCGGGCTGCTGTTCTGCTTATCGAAAAAGCTACTGCCTGGAATTCATCGATGAATGGCTCAACCAGACCTTTCTCGGCGCGCCATGCACATTCGGGGACGATCGGAGCCTTACGAATTTTATTATCAAAAAATACAAAGCCGCATATTCTCCGGAAGCGCTTGCATGGACGGTCGTGCCAGAACATTTTCCGAAATATTTCAAACAGCAGCAACGATGGAAAAAATCATGGATTCGGGAAACGTTTATCGCGGCATCGTTCATGTGGCGCAAAAATATCCTTTCCGCTTTCTCGTTTTACGCATACGTATTTCTCGCGTTTTCTTCCCCGATCGTTTTCTTCAGAGCCGTTATTTGGGAGCCTGCTTCCGGGGGCGGGTGGCCGCTTGTTTATCTCGGCGGCATCTTTCTTATGCTCCTTCTTCACGGCCTCTATTACCGAACGCAGGTCGGAAAAAAAGCCTGGTTTCTTGCCATTATAAATTTTTGGTTCAATACCGTTCTTCTTATATGGCAACTCCCGTGGGCGCTTGTGACGCTCCGCGACAATCGTTGGGGCACGCGGTAATTTCATCGACGAATTCAAAACATGTTTGCAGATTTATCTCCAAAAAAAATAAGCATAATGAGCCTTATCGCCGCATTTCTTCTCGGCGGGGCAACGTTTGCCTACATCCGCTATGGAGCTTATTTGGAGGGTTTTTCTTCATCTTATTATGCAGAGTCGCTCAATAATTTTTTCCGCGCGCGGACGTATATAGCGGAATATCTCGGGCGCAATTCCGGGGATGCGCTTGCCTCGGCATTTCAAGCGGTGTATCTCAATGAGACCGACAAAAAAGAAGAAGAACCTACCCAATCAATTCCCGTTCTTCTCTATCACGGAATTATTGACGACGAAGCGGGAGAGAACGAAAAGAGAGATATCTATAGCGTAACTCGCAACCAATTCAAAGAGCATCTGTTTGCGCTCAAACGCGCCGGTTTCCAAACTGTCGGGACGGAAGATTTTCAACTCTTTCTCGAAGGAAAAAAGAAACTGCCTAAAAAAACGTTTATGCTTACTTTCGATGACGGGCGGAAGGACAGCTTTTATGGCGCAGATGCCGTCCTTCATGCGCTCGGATATCAAGCGGTTATGTTTGCAATCACGGGAAAATCAATAGGCCGGAAGAGCCTCGACAGCACTTACTATCTTTCCGAGTGGGAGCTCGCGCGCATACAGAGCTCGGGAAGATGGATTATCGAATCACACGGAAGAGAAGCGCACAGCCTCATTCCAATCGATAAAAACGGCGCGGAAGGTTATTTCTACGGAAACAAAATGTGGCGCGCCGATCTCGAGAGGCTTGAGACTGATCTCGAATTCCGCGAAAGAGTCAAAAACGACCTCACAGACTCAAAAAAAGAAATTGAAGAAACGTTGGATATACCTGTAACGGCGCTCGCGTTCCCCTTCGGCGAATTCGGAGACGAGTCCGCCAATTTTCCCGATGCAAAGAATATACTTCTTCGACTCGCGGCGGAAATATATCCGATAAGCTTTTATCAATTCCGCACTGATTACCGCTACACGAGCAATTATCCGCTTCCGCCGGAAAACAAAGAGCATGGCGCGCGCTTCTTGAAACGAATCGAAGTGAAGTCGGACTGGAGCGCAGACGATGTTCTCGCGTCAATCCGGCGCGGCGAAGCGCGGACTCTTCCTTTTTCGGATATCGGTCTCTCCGACCATGCGTGGATAACGACATGGGGCGATGTATCGGCAGGCAAAACCGAAGGCGTTATGGCCGCACCCCCGGAAGATACCGGCGCGGCGGTCATTCTCGATGGGTCGCGCCTATGGAGCGATTATATGTTCCGCGCAAATGTATTCTGGGAAAGCGGAAGCAACGTATACCTTTGGGCGCGGTTCCAGGACGATGGAGATTTTGTTGCGTGCAACTTTTCACGCGAACGAACCCATATTGACCAGCGGATCGGGGGCGAAGAGCGCGTCATTCGCGGCGCCGAAGAGCCGCTCGCGATTTCGGATGAATCCATAGAGTTTGCCGTCCGCGTAATAGGAAGAAAGGTGGAATGTCTTGCGGACGGCCGTATACTCGTCGCATCGGACTTTCTTGAAGAGCCGCTTGATTCAGGCGGCATCGGCATCAAAATCTGGGACGAGGATCTCGGCGAAAGCAAAATTCGCGTGAAGGAGATTGGCGTGGAAACTGCATACGAAATTTTTGATAATATTTGACGATTAACTTTCGACAACACGGATACTTGCGGTAATTGCTCTTTAGACTTAAACCTTGTTTCGCTTGGATGCAATCGGGTTTTGTTTTTGTCGGAACGAGAGATGCTTTTTGAGAGATATCGAGTATGGTACACTCTCATCATGATACGTTTTGGAGGAAATATGGAAAATCATATCATCACTGCTCTGCAAGAAGAGACACCCGAAAAAGCAAAGCAGGATATTCTCGATACGGCTCTGCGAGAGGGGTGCACTGAACGAGGTTTAAATATGGGCCGGGTACAAGATTTCTTTGAGAATGCCGGCCTGCAAACAGGGGGAATTATTTTCCCAGACGAAGACCAATTCTCCTCACTTGCACGGATCATCAGGCAGAAAGAAGGATTTTTACGTAATGCCGATGAAAAACGTAAAGGTTTTTTACTCCCAAAAACAAATCTCACTGTCGTAATTCGTGAAAAAAAAATGGAAAAAGCAAACGGTCCAATTTTTACGGAATCCATTGCCGTGCATGAGCTTGCACATTCTACGGGAAATGAAAATTCTGCAAGGGATCAAGATGGTCTTGAGAACGATGATATCCATGCTGGTAATAGGGGTTTCCGCAAGATGATTTTTGACGA
>JAKEFN010000081.1 GCA_022616085.1 bacterium | reverse complement strand
GGGAAGATGCTTTCCGGCATAACGGAAAACAATGCAACGGGAACCCTCGCCGCAACGCCGCTCATTGAGTCGGTTGGCGGAGAAGCCTCGCGCATCGCGGCGCTTCGGAGCGAAATGCAGAAAAAAAATCGGGAGAACATTGATGATGCGCGCATCGAAACTTACCTTGATACACGAAAAAATGCCGCGGAGTCGGCTATCCTCGGGGCGGAAGAACGCATCGAAAAAAAATCGGGAGAACTCTCCGCCGAGGCAAACGCCGAAGCGGCGGCGGACCTTAAGGCGGCGCGCGATCTCGTCTCGCAAGCGGATGCCATGCGTGCGGAAGGAAATGTTGACGGAGCTTTCGCGCTCTATGAAAGCGCATTAAAAGCCGCGCATGAAACCCGCATATTCGCGAACACCCGCGCACGGCTTAACCTTGATATACGATTCAGCATCGGGATACCCCCGATAAATTTGGAAGAAGAAAATATGGGGAGCGAGAATGATGACGAAGATGTCGAAAAGAATGCCGAGGAACGAATCAAGACAGAAGACAATGAATAAAATTTCTTTTTCGGAGCGTGTTCGGAATATTGTTTCGGCTATTCCCGAGGGACGGACAATGACCTACAAAGAAGTCGCGCGCGCCGCGGGAAGGCCTCGAGCATATCGCGCGGTAGGAAATATTTTGAACAAAAATTTCGATTCCGCTATCCCCTGCCATCGAGTCGTCCGCTCGGACGGCACAGCCGGCGGCTACAATAGAGGCGAAAAACAAAAACGCGCCGTTCTAAAAAAAGAAGGCGTGGTTTATAACTCTTAAGTCCTATATAAAAGAATTAGGGACCCCGCCTGCAGTTGGGGTCCCTTGAGTGGGGATTTTTTATTTTTGTTCTAAAGCTATTTTTAGCATAGCATATGTGGATAACTTATGCAAGCGATTTTGTATTGACTTTGGTCTAAAAAGATAGTATATTTATTAATAGGGCCTGCAGCCCGGACGGGCGGGTATGGTCTCGCCCCGACTGTTAAGTGGGGTAAAATATGAGCACGTATTTTCAACGGCTCAAAATAGCGGCAATCATCGCGATTGTCGCGATGATTAGTTCTTGTGCCATTACACCAATCTCTTCGGAGAACGTGTACTGGCGGGGCGATCAGGATGATGGCTCGCCTAACGTAGGGCTCATGTTCTACGTTCGATTCTAGGCCAAGAGCCGCTATCTACGGGCTTCCCTTTGGGAAGCCCGCTCTTTTTTGTCCCTGTTGAAGGAAGGTCGCAATCTTCCTCCAACAGGTTGACTTTTTTAGGGAGGCGTCTATAATGGAAATATGGTTCCAGGGGCCTTTTATTGTTGAAATATAAGGCTTTTTTTATTGAAATCCTGGCTAAAACCTGCACAAAGAATACAAAATATGGGAAAAATAATGCTTATGCCGCTTCTCGCCTTCTCCCTTGTTTCGGGGAGCGGAGCGGAGGTTGTTTTCGGTCCGCTTGGAACTATTGTCCGGGGAGAGACGGCGGAAACCAAAGACTTAGGGGACGAGGAGGAACCTCCGGGTACCAACGCCTTCAAGCGCATCATGAAATCTCGAGAAACGCTTGAAGGAATCGCATCATGGTACGGGCCTGGTTTCAACGGCCGTCCCATGGCAAATGGAGAAATTTATAATCAGAATGAGGTGCTTGTGGCGCATCGGACTCTGCCTCTTGGAACGGTCGTCCGGGTAACGCATGCCGAAACAGGCGAATCCATCATTGCGGAAGTCAAAGACAGAGGCCCGTATATCTTAAACGACGAAGGCAAATATACGAGAGAAATCGACCTTTCGTATGCGGCCGCTCGAGCGCTCGATGCCGTCGGTGCCGGACTCATTCCGGTTACTATCGAAAAAATCTAGAGCTTGTGAAAAAACTATTGACGTAGCGAGAATTCATGGTGCGAGGCGAAAATGCGGCGAGGAAAGCGAAGAATATTGTTGATATTTTGAG
>JAKEFN010000080.1 GCA_022616085.1 bacterium | reverse complement strand
TCTTTGTTGCTTCGCTCGTTTGCTCCCGCGCTGTATGTTAAATACAGCTTGGTCGCAAGCCTCGCTCGCGCCGGCAATTGCATCCAAACGCGTAAGTCCTATATAAAATAAAAGGGGATGGAGCGTTTCCCGATTGGGGAACGCTCCATTTAATCACCGCTTTGCCTTAACTGGCAAGGAGGGCCATGAGACGGGCGCGCTCTCTCGCGGCACCCGCACCTTTGCCGAGGCGGCTATCCAGCGCCGCGAGTTGCTGGGCGGGGGTCTTTTTGCCTCCGCGCGCCTCGGCTTTGCTCTGGCGCGCGAGTAGCCCGTGCGCCGCTTGATAGCGGGCGCGCGCCTCGCGGTTTGCGTCGCTGGTTTGGTGCTGGCGTGAATGCCAGCCCGTTGGTTTATTTGATTTTTTTTCGGTCGCGGTCGCCTGCTCTTTAGCCATTTTTTTGTCTCCTGTCACGTGCCCGGTAGTCCGGGCATCAAGGTTGATAAAAGAGCCTAGGTTCTTCGAACCCGTAGAAATATTATCATATTTATAATTTTTTGTCAATAATTGCAAAAAATATAAAAATATGTCGAAAACAGTTACTGCCAGTCAGTTTTACAATAATTCCACGTCTTCTATAATAGAAAGTATATTTTGGAATAATCGTTCGTCTTAAAAACGAAAAGCTTATTCGGATATATTATTAAGATAATTTTTATAAACCATGAAAAAAGTTGTTATATGGATGAGTGCGATGCCGCTCGCGTGCGCTTTGCTGTTCGGCGTGGCCGATTTTGCATTCGCTCAAACGGGAACCACGACAGCCTCTGTTAGCGAGACGAATCGCATCATATCGGATCTCCAAGCGCAGATCGCAGACCTCAATGCAAAGATCGCCGCTCTCAAACAGGCGCGCGATGCCGTAAAAACGAGCGAAGAAGAGGTTCTTGAGACGCTTAAGCTTATCGGATCTCTTCGCGAAGGAATGACAAGCGAACAGGTAACGATGCTCCAGGAAATTCTCGCGTCCGATCCGGGCATATATCCGGAAGGGCTAGTAACCGGCTATTATGGAAAGCTGACCGCAAAAGCGATCCAGAAATTCCGCGATAAATATGAGCGGCGGCAGGAGAAAATGACCGAGCATATGAAAAATCGCGTCGAGAAAATGAAAGAGCGTCTCGCAAAAGCGGAGGAACGCATCGAAAAGAAAGAAGATCGAATGGAAAGAAAGTTTGCTCGAAAATTTTGCAATATTCCGCCGGGACTCCTGACCGCTCCGGGGTACCAGAAAACGCATCGCGATGAATGGAATCATCT
>JAKEFN010000079.1 GCA_022616085.1 bacterium | reverse complement strand
TTCTCCGCGTCCACCGCAAGGATCTTCAAATTCTTTACCGTTACGCGGTCATTTCCCATCCGGCCGGCCATCCGCATGCCTTTCGCGACCCTTCCCCCAGCGCGGCCGCCTCCGCCGCCGATGGACCCGACCTCACGCTCCGAATGCTTCTGCCCGTGGCTCCGAGGGCCGCCGTGGAACCCGTGCCGCTTCACTCCGCCCTGAAAGCCCTTGCCCTTGGAAATCCCCGACACCCGCACCTGATCCCCGACGGAAAAGACTCCCGCGTCTATTTTCGCCCCAGGCTTCGCATCGGCCTTTTCATCCTCTTCCAAACGATGCTCTTTGAGGAATCGAAACGCCCCGAGGCCCTTCATGTGGCCGAATGCCGGTTTTGAAATATTTTTCTCCCTCCTCTCGCCGAAGCCCCATTGCACCGCCCCGTAGCCGTCTTTCTCTTTCGTCTTTATCTGAATCGCCGTTATCGGGCCGGCCGCAATAACCGTCGCGGGGGAAACCTTCCCGCTCTCGTCGAAAAGCTGCGTCATATTCACTTTGGTTCCCAAGAGAAACTTCATATTTATTGGAGTATCCTACCAGAAAGGCGAAAGGGAGTCAACCGCGCCGAATGTAAATAAAATACGGATGGAATTTTTGCATACATTCATTCAAAAAGTCGCGCCATCACTCTCGCCGAATTTTCTCTACAACATGCCGGGCTATGGTAGCTTTAAATACAAAAACTATAAAAAGGAAAACTTAAGGTGGCCGATAATTGCACTCGCGAGTCAAAAAAATTATATAAGTGTGTATGTTTGCGCGGTAAAAGACGGCGATTATGTAGCCGAACAATATAAAGATGAGCTGGGCAAAGTTAGCGTCGGCAAGAGTTGTATTCGTTTCAAAAAACTTGAGGACGTTAATCTGAAAACTTTAGAGAAGGTGATAAAACTTGCCGCAAAATCCCCCGGGCTTGTAGGAGCAGAATAACTGATAGCAAGATAACGCCGCTCGGAGTGAAGGAATTTGCCGCCGAATATAAAACTTGGTAAAATGATTAAAAGTCGAATTAAAAACCATTAACTCCAAAAATATATGACAAAAAATCAAACAAAATATGTAGATGGGTTTGTGCTCGTGGTTCCGAAGAAAAAATTCGCCGAATACCGCACAATGGCGCAGATGGGGAAAAAGCTGTGGATGAAATACGGCGCGCTGGACTACAAGGAATGCGTCGGCGACGATCTTACACCAAAAGCAATGGGTGGAACGAAACCACTGTCATTTCTGAAAATGGCCAAAGCTACCCCCAAGGAATCAGTCTGGTTTTCCTTTATCGTGTTCAAGTCAAAGAAACACCGCGACGAGGTAAATGCGAAAGTGATGAAAGACGGAAGTATGAACGACCCCGAGTGGAAGGACAAGCCGATGCCGTTTGATATGAAGCGCTTCGCTTACGGCGGTTTTAAGGTTGTTGTTGATAAATAAAAACACTTTTTATAAGTCAGATTGCGGTGTATCTTTACAGTACGGCTCGAAATCATTTCCTGAAAAATTCCTGAC
>JAKEFN010000008.1 GCA_022616085.1 bacterium | reverse complement strand
AATATTGTTGATATTTTGAGTCTTTCCGAGCCGTCGTTTGCAGCCCGCAACATGAATTCGCAGTAGTCAAGAGTTTTTGAACATGCTCTAGAGAAGAGTCAAACTCTAAATATCCTTCCGCTTCGCTTCACCAGCCCTTCATGGAGCATTTTTTTGAGAATTTTCTCCGTTCGATTCTTATTCTCTCCCGCACGGGTCGATATTTCGCCGAGCGCGGCCGGGGATTCCAGAAGCCGCCTCAAAATAAGCCCGCGAATTCTCCTGTCCGAACCTTCAAATGGAGATTGCCGCACATAGTGGGCGCTTTTTTTATTGGGATTCGGGCGCGTTTTTTTGAGCATTGCGCCGTAATCCATAAGCGCGCAATACCACTCTCGCGGATTTTTTCGATCAAGAGTTTCTTCTATGAGCGGCATTATCTCATTATCTAAAACGATTTTTTTACGACCAAAAAATTCATGAATAAATGCGGCGCGAATATTCGTTTCGATAAAAACCGCCGGCTCGCTAAAGGCGAACGCCTGTATCGCCCCTGCAGTCCCCTTCCCTACGCCCGGAAGCGCGATAAGTTCTTTCTCCGTCCGAGGAATTTTTCCCCCGTGCTTTTGCACTAGAATTTTTGCCGCATCGCGAAGCATTTTCGCGCGGCGGTTATATCCGAGCCCGCTCCATGCGGCAAGGACATTTTTAAGCGATGCGCGAGCAAGCGCTTTCACGTTTGGAAATCGTTTCAAAAAGAAATCATATTTCTTCATCACCCAATCAGTCTGCGTCTGCTGGAGCATGATTTCGGAAATAAAAATTTCGTAGGGATCGCGCGTATCACGCCACGGAAACGAGCGGCGATACCGCTTATAATAATTTTTCACTTTTTTTACAAATTGCTTCTCTTTATCATTCATCGTGCCTCCATTGTATAAAAAAAGCCCTGCAAAAAACAGGGCTATGCAACTTAAATTACACGTGCGTTCATAATGCCCGGAATTTTCTGTATTCGGGCAAGCGTCTGTGCCACAAGGGGGTTGTCGGCGTCCGTATCAACGTCAAACAGAAAAATCGCAATACTGTCGCGGGTCTTATTCCTTGTTCCCGAGATATTCAATCCCGCTTCTTCCACAATACTCGTAATGCGGGCGATTTTTCCAGGCGTGTTTTGGTGCGGCACGACAAAACGAACGCCGCCATTCGGCTCAAGAGAAATATCAGGAAAATTGACGGAATTCTTAATTATTCCGTATTCAAAGAACTCCCGTATCCGATCAGCCGCGGCTCGGGCGGAATTGAACTCCGCTTCCGCCGTTGACGCGCCGATGTGCGGAGTCAAAACCACCCGGTCGGGGCCAAACGCGCGAATGCGCTCGTCAGCGACAAACCCGTCGCAATGATAAGTTGCAACCTTGCCGGCTGCGAGCGCGCAATAAAGAGCGCCGCTATTGACAATTTCCGGCCGCGCAAAATTGATTAGATGCACGCCGACCTGCATAGCAGCAAAATGTTTATAACTGAACATTCCTTCATTGCCGGCGAGCGGAAGATGAAGCGTAACAAACTCCGACCCCGCTACGGCATCAAGCTCGGAACGTTCGTTCAAGAATTTATGCGACTTATTCTTGCGCTGTTCTTCCGGCAAAGGATCATAGCCCTTGAGCCGCATGTTGAGGGCGCCAGCCATATGAGAAACAAGCGAACCGATATTGCCCGCGAATCCGAGTATGCCGAGCGTTTTCCGCGCGAGCTCCACACCGGCAAATTTTTTCTTTTCCTTTTCAACTGCTTCCTTGCTGACATCCCCTTTCATAAACTGAATGGCGGCAGGAGTATTTCTCGCAGCCGATAGAAGCGCCCAGATCGTAAGCTCCGCAACCGCGTTCGCGTTTGTGCCCGGAGTATTGAAAACCGGCACGCCCCAGCTCGTGAGCTTCTCCACAGGAATGTTTGATGTCTCAACGCCAGCCCGAACAACCGCTTTAAGCGACGATTTCAATCCTTCCACAAAATCAGAATAACCGGCAAAATAACCATTCATATCATAAGAACGGACTATAATGCAATCGGGACAAGACGGCGCAAACGATCGTATGGCGTAATTTTTACCAAGGGTATTAAGCTCTTCTTCAGATACTCTATTCCACAAACTGACGTTGATCATTTTTCCTCCTTTACTTGAATCCGCGGGTCTGTCCGCCTGATGATATCGCTCACGCCTTTTGAATTGAAACCCTTGAAGCCGTCTCTCCGTTCGATGAGCTCTAGGTGGCTTCCGATTGCCCGTGTGCCGTCCTTTGCGGTCCATATCTCACCCTCGGTAAAAGCCTGCTTAAGATACGGCAGATCCGTGAAGCGATCCATGACTCTAATACCTTTTGCGCGAAGAAGCTCTGTCGACTTCTCTATGTCGCAACGAATGGCAACGTGGTGAAACCCCGATTCAAAGAGGAAATCGCCATGAAGATCGCACCATGTCTCAATCGTTCCTTTTTGGGACAGCGGCGGAAGATCCTCGCGCGTAAAATCAACGTCGGTTTCCTCCGGTGCGAGGTCAACATCAACAAAAAGGACATGCCCTGTTTCAGGATGCTCCATCACCTGCGCGCCCCATCCCGCTTCCGCGCCCGCATAGAACCGCTCGCGGTTTCTGAAACCCAAAAGATCAAAAACTTCAATTGCGCGCTTAAAGTTTTTGCGCGAAGAACGAAACGTATAGTGGTCGGGGTCTATAAACTCAAGGCCGAACTTATCCGGCGATTCAAATACAGCCCGTCCGGTAGCGTTTCTTTCAAGCCAAAAATCGATCTCCCGGTTGATAAAAATTTCTACTGTAGAGCTTGTGAAAAAACTATTGACGTAGCGAGAATTCATGGTGCGAGGCGAAAATGCGGCGAGGAAAGCGAAGAATATTGTTGATATTTTGAGTCTTT
>JAKEFN010000078.1 GCA_022616085.1 bacterium | reverse complement strand
GAGGCGAAAATGCGGCGAGGAAAGCGAAGAATATTGTTGATATTTTGAGTCTTTCCGAGCCGCCGTTTGCAACCCGCAACATGAATTCGCAGTAGTCAAGAGTTTTTGAACATGCTCTAATCTAGACTTCGTGTCTGGTTTTTTTGATTTTACTGCGGATTACGGCCAGCTTTTATTTCTTGTATAAGCGCGTTCCCTTGCGCGACGAAGTCGGGGTTGAGCGAAATCGCGATTTCGAGCTCTTCGATCGCTTTTGAGCGCTCTCCAAGCTCAAGATAAGATGCGGCAAGCCCGACATGATTCTGATGATTTTTGGAATCAGCCGCTATTTTTGCTTTCCAAATCTCCGCAACCCGCACGATGTTGCCCGTCTGCGCGTATGCGTTCAAAAGCCGATCGTCGGCAACCGCCGTTGTCCCGAATCCCTCCTCAAGAATGCGTTCCGCGGTCTTCTCGTCCCCCGCATATATCGATATAGCGGCATAAATTATTCTCGCCTCGGCGAAGTCTGGTTCCAGCTCGAATGCTTCGCGCAAAATCTCTCTCGTCTTCTCCGTGTCGCCCATATTGAGATACGCGACCCCTAGTTCAAAGAGAATGGATTGCTTTCGCGGCGAAAGCTCCCGCGCGCGCTCCAGATGCGCCGCCGCCTCGTCATACTTCTGATAATACGCAAGCATGGATCCCAAAAAAACTTCAAAACGCGCGTCATCCGGGTTTTCATCAATCTGCATGAGCATTTCGCCCCGCGCGAAATCAAAAATTCTATTCCGCATCTCGGGATCGTTCTCAAGCCCCGCAAAACGCCCGGCGAACTGGACAAGCTGTTCGCGTGCTTCCTGCCTGCCAAGATACCCTTTTCCGGTGGCACGCTCCATATGTGCAAGATTTTCCGAAAGGCCTTTTTCTTGCGGCTGAATCGCCTTGATAAGAGAGGCATTCGCCTGAAGGGGCCGTGCGTTCAAAAAATAAAGGCAGAGCAAAAGCCCGAGAACGGCGACCGACATAACGGCATACTCCGCCCCCGATTTTGAAGATAGGGCTCGTCCGGTCTTTCGCGCGAGAAGCGTCCGCGCATGCCCCGCGTACACATACGCGGCGAGCGAATAAAAGAGTATGAGGCTCACCACATTATCAAACACAAAAAAATTATGGAAGAAATAACCAGCAAGAAGTCCGACCAAAATGCTTTTCCCTCGAATACCGCCGAACTCTCCTTTCGTGCGGAAGATATAATAAACAATAGCGCCGATAAGAAAGAGGTGTGCGCCAAGCCCTAATACCCCTCCGGCAATAAGCCAATCGAAAAATACGTTGTGCGCGCGGTCAAACCATTGTTCCTGCGTATACATCCGCGGGTCGTAATATGTATTGAAAACGTAATTAAAATTCTCCTGCCCCCAACCGAGAATAGGGCGCTCTTTGAAGCCCTCCCACGCCATGTTCCATATCATAAAACGCGACTTGCCTTCATCTAAAGAAATGGTTGCGAGGCGGTTGAGGGCAGTATTTTCCTTTACAAAAGAAGTATCCCTGATACCGACAAAAATGCCGGTAAGAATGACAATTCCCAAGACGGCGGCGGCGGCGGAGCGGCGGAGCTTCGGGCTCTCTTTTTCAAACAAGGCGATAAGAACGGCCGCCAAAAAAGCCCCTCCGATAAGGCCGAGGATTGTTCCGCGCGTTGCGGTGGCAAAAAGAATATAGATATCAAGAAGCGCCATTCCCGCATAGAAATACCGCGCCGCGCCGGATACCTCGCGCCGCACGCTGAAATACGCGGCGAGAAAAATATGCACCAGAAGATAAACCGCGAGATACGAAGCATTGCCGAGGGTCGCATCAACACGGGTCGCCCCCTGATGGATCGCAAACTTCCCCGCAAGCTGAAGGAAGCTATATATAATGATAATAGCGTTGACGCCGAATGAAACATTGAAAAAATAACGCCATATCTTCTCGGTAGCGAGCATTGTTCCAGCAACCAAAAAATATGCGAAGAGATGAAGGTATGTGATAAGGCCCTCCATGCGCTCGTAGTTTGACCAAAAACTCTTTGCCGGATTCACGCCAAAAATATCCGCAAGGGCGATGATGCCCACAAATGCGGCAACAGCGCCAAAAATCCACGAAAATCGCGGAAGATATTCCCTGTTTCGATACGCGTATATCACCCACGCGGCGAGAGCGATTTCCACAAGAATCCGAAAAACGAAGTTCTTGCCGGTGATAAAAGGAAAGTAAAAAGAAGGAATAACGATAAGCGGAATAAAAGGCACAAGAAAAACAGCCGCATATATCGTCCACTTGAGGATTTTGTCTATAGTAGCGCTTTTCATATCGCATGAGGACCCATCTTGTCTTTCCATTAAAGATACTATGCCTATATCGTGAGGTCAAACATGCGAATTGACAAAATTGCCTCATGCGGTATAAACGGGATAGCAAAAGGAGGACTTTGAAATGCCGATGAGCAAAAGTCGCGCCATGGCGCTCTACTTTTTTCTCGCAAGTTTTTTTGTGGGACTTGGCGTTTTTATGGGCTACGACCTCGCCAGAAGCGACATATCAAAATACGAAGTCCCTTCAACCACACCGTGCGTGTGCGAAAAGACAACAAACCGAAGTAAGGAGGTAAAGTAAGGAGGTACATGAGTGATTATTGGAATTAACTTTTTGGCGTTTGTATTCGGGATTTATGTGGTATTTGTTGGCATAACCGTTCTCGTGCCGCGATTTGGAGATTTCGTAGGAAAAAAAATGGAACCCTTCAAATTTTTCTCATTCGCTCTCCCGAAACGAAAACTGAAAAAAAAGATCGGATGGCTATTCATTCTTATCGGGAGCGCGATACTTGCTCCAAAAATCATTGTCATAAATATCGCTGGTGGAATAATCTTTTGGTATTTGGTCTGGAAATACTGGACTCGCGCCGATGAAAAAGACAAAAGCCAAAGCATTCAAACCAAGCCGGAGTAATCCGGCCTTTTTTATGTAATATATTGTTTTTTGAGTTCTTCTATCCCTTCTTCGATAGTTATAGTCGGTTCCCACCCAAGGAGTTTTCGCGCGAGAGAATTATCCGCGGCGGTATGTTTCGGCTCCAAACGCGCGGGTATGTATTCCACAGGCCCGCCGATAAGCTCCGCGATTCTCCCGACCGAAACACCTCTGCCCGCTCCGATATTTATGATCTCTCCGCGGCCGACGCGGTCCGAAAAAGCGGCGCGAAGATTCGCGTCTACAACATCCTTAATATGCGTAAAATCGCGCGTTTGCTCTCCGTCTCCTGTTATCGTAATCGGCCTTCTGTCCGCGCGCTGCTTCAGAAATTTCGCAATAACGAGAGCATACGCGCCATTCGGGTCCATACCGGGGCCGTAAACATTGAAATAACGAAGTGAAACCGTCTCAAGCCCGTGCACCGCGCTCCAAACGCGCGCATAAAGCTCGCCCACATGCTTCTGAAGGCCATAAGGGCTTAAAGGATTTGTCGGCATTGTCTCCACAAGCGGAAGTATTTCTTGGTCGCCATACGCTGAACTTGATCCCGCATATACGACGCGCCGCACACCCGCTTCCTTGGCGGCGTGAAGGACATTGAGCGTCCCGCCGATGTTAACTTCATTCGTCTCGACAGGGTGTTTGATCGAATACTCAACGCGCGGAAGCGCGGCTTGATGAAAGACAACATCCGCGCCGTCAAAAATATCAAGAAGCGCATCATAATCACGCACATCCGCTTCATGAAAAACAGCGCGGGGATTGACGTTTTCTTTTTTACCCGCGGCGAGGTTATCCACGACATGCACATCCGCCACATGCACGTCAAAACGGCGTTTAAAAAGCTCGTCCACTATATGGGAGCCGATAAACCCCGCCCCGCCGGTAACGACCATTTTTTTGACGTTTTTCATAATATGTTTACCTTATTATAAACCACGAAATGAAGCAAATGGTTGCGGAATAAAGTTTTCAATTGCCGATTGACGACTAATCTCCACCAGACGCAAAAAAACTGCCGATAAGGCAGTTGTAACTGTATGTATGTATGCGTAAAGTTCAATAATAAACCTCGGTCCGTCCTCTGTAAAAAATAATCTCTATTTTGTCGCCCTCAACGAAAGGCGATCCCAGTTCCATACTGCCCAAGAAATCCATTCTTAGGTCTGATATTCTTGGCCCTCTATAAACAGACACTTCCTCTACCTCTTGTCTGAAGAGTTCGTCTAATATCTGGTCTCTGGAAATATGCTTATAAACTTCGGAGTACTCCAAAACAAGCGCACCGAGCCTATTGAAAAGGCTCTCAACTTTTGCTTTCTTTTCGTTAAAGGCTTCAACTTTTTTTTTCGTGTTTTCCAACAATACTCCAAGACTCTCGGCAGACATAACCGTCCTCCTCTCTGGTTAGACGTGCTGATAAATATAGACAAAATTCACATTTACGTCAAGTTGACCCATTCGTAAATCACACATTCTCAATCGTAAATTCTCATGCCCCGCTTCGCGAGAGAAGCGTCCGAATGGTTTTGAGCGCGATGTGGATATCTAAAAAAAACGAACGGTTTTTCACATAATAGAGATCGTACGAAAGTTTATTTTTTGTTTCTTCGATATCTTCGGCATGGTGCGGATGCGCCTCGTGGTAAATCTGCGCCCAGCCCGAAAGCCCCGGCTTTATAATATGCCGCACCTCGTAATGCAAAACGGCATCCCGATACGATCGCACGAGTTCCGGAAGCTCCGGCCGAGGACCAACCAATGAAATATCTCCCTTCAAAACATTGAGAAGCTGGGGAAGCTCGTCTATGCGGGTTTTTCGAAGAAATGCGCCAACGCGCGTTACATAATTCTTGTCGCTCTCGCTTTTTTTATATTCGCCCTTATCGTCAAACGCCATAGTTCTGAATTTATAAAGCTTGATATGCTTCCCGCGCTCGCCGATGCGCGTCTGTTGAATGAAAAGAGCGCCGCCGTCGTCGAACTTGATTGCAAAATACACGAAGGGATAAAAAACGAGAGAGACGGCCCCGAGGACGATTGAAAAAAGAATATCCATGCCGCGCTTCAAGATATCATACGTCCGCCGCGGACGGAGAGAAATATTCTCAATCACCCATCCGTGGCCGATAAGGGAGAGCGGGATTCTATTAAAAATATTTTCGTAGAAATGCGACATATCAATAAAGGCGACGCCTTCAAAAATATGTTCGTAGAGAGCATGCATAACGGATTGGGCGCGGCGATTCGAAAAATTGACGACAACAACCGCGCATTTTTCTTCCCTCATCATACGGCGGAGAAGATGCGGAAGTTCGCGTTCCCCGGCTGTTTCCAAATCGATAATGCCGCGGCAATCGAAGCCGTAGCGCGGATTCTCTGCTACTTCGAGAGAAAGGTGCTTCATATCGTCTCCCGTTCCTATCAAAAGAACACGCCTCTTCTTCGCATATCCGAGATGCGGGACGATAATAAGTCTCCATGCTGAAACAAGAGCAATCGTGATAAAAAGATCAATAAAGAGGACGATTTTCGGTGTGATGCCGAAAAACGGAAACGCGTAAAAAAATGCCGCCGCGACCGCCGTATTTACGATTTGCGCCTTGAAAATAATTCCCGGGAGCCTGCTTTTGAAAACCCGCGTGTGGCTCTCATAGAGGCCCGCGATATAAAATACGAATATCCAGACAAGAAAGAGAAACGAAAATGGCACAATATGCGTTGCAAAAAGGTCAATCGCAGGCGCGGCGAAATACCGCACATGGAGCGAAAGCCAAAGCGCGACGAGAAATGCCGCTATATCGCCCGAAAGAAGCACTAAGGGTTCTTTTTTATAAAGTGAATGCACGGTAATAGAAATACTATATTTTTTGAGATATGTCAAAAAGTTAAAATAGAAAAACGAAAAAGTAAAAACTTCAATGTAAAAGTAAAAAACTTTAAATTTTCCTTTGTCGTCTCTACTTTTTCAATTTTCATTTTTAACTTTTCCCCGATATAATATCTCACATGGAACACCCCGAAAAAATCAAGCTTCTCTATATCATCACCAAAAGCAACTTCGGCGGCGCGCAGCGGTATGTATACGACCTTGCGACTGCGATGCCAAAAAAAACGTATGATGTGAGCGTCGTTCTCGGAGGGGCGGGAATCCTGAAACAGAAGCTTGACACGGCAGGCGTAAAAACCGTTTCTATTGGAACAATGGAACGGGATATGAACATTGTTCGCGATGTGCAATCATTTTTCGCGCTCTTCAAAATCTTTCGCGATGAGCGCCCGGACATAATACACGTCAACAGTTCAAAGGCGGCGGGACTGGGCGCTGTTGCCGGACGGCTGTTGTTCCGCGCGCGACCGCAGATTATATTCACGGCGCATGGCGTTGCATTTGAAGAAAAAAGAAATATTTTTCAAAAATGCGCCATCAAAACCATTTATTGGATCATCTGCGCTCTTTCTGACCAAACCATTGCCGTTTCCATGGCGACGCGAAGCGAGCTCGCAAAACTTCCGCTTATCAAAAATAAAATAACGCTCATTTATAATGGAGTGCGCTCGGCCCCGTTCAAAGAAGCAAAAGAAGCGCGGAAGCTCCTCCTCCCCGCCCTTTCGCAAAATATTCTCCATCCGAAAACGATATGGCTCGGAACCATAAGCGAACTTCACAAAAACAAAGGGCTTCCCTTTCTTATCGAAGCGGCGCGTGAAATCATCTATGACAAAAAATACCTCAATGTGATTCTTGTCATCATCGGCGAAGGAGAAGAGCGCGCGCGTCTTGAAAAACTCATTGCAGAAAAAGGTCTTGCCGAAAATGTATTTCTCGTCGGACATAAAGAAAATCCGGAAGAGCTTCTCTCCGCGTTTAACATTTTTACATTTCCTTCGGTCAAAGAAGGTCTTCCCTATGCGATACTTGAAGCCGGCCGGGCGGGACTTCCCGTTGTCGCATCGGCTGTTGGGGGCATTCCTGAAATCATAGACGATATGCGTTCCGGCATCCTCGTCCGTCCCGAAAACGCCAAAGAGATCGCCCGCGCGCTTGAATATATCATGCTTGACGCGAGTATAAGCGAAAAATTCGGCGAAGAGCTCAAGAAACGCATCAAACGCCGCTTCTCTCTTGAACGAATGGCACGCGAGACGCTTGAGATCTATGAGAATATCAAGGTTAAACCTTGATATTTTGCTTTGACAAAAATTCTGGACTTACGATGTCTAGAGCTTGTGAAAAAACTATTGACGTAGCGAGAATTCATGGTGCGAGGCGAAAATGCGGCGAGGAAAGCGAAGAATATTGTTGATATTTTGAGT
>JAKEFN010000077.1 GCA_022616085.1 bacterium | reverse complement strand
GATGAAATTGATGACTACTTTAAGCGCTTTAATAGATAGCGGCGGCAGCAAAACCCAAAATTTCCTTCCTTTCAAATGTTCCGCTTCGCGGCGGGAGTGTGGGGGGAACCGCAAATAAAAATGATAGGAAATTTTTGGGGTTGCCCGCGCGAGCAGGGCGCGCGGGGCATCTGCGCTTTCGAAACACGAAGTATCGTTTGGTGCAGAATACTTGAATTAGTCCGAACCGCTTTCGCCGCCGCAGGCGGCGAGGAATTCCATCCGCGAAAATTCGGAAAGGCGGCGGAGCCGCACCGCTGACAATTTCAAGTTTTTCTTTGGCGGCATCCAATCCAAGAATTCGCAAAGCGAATACAGAAACAATAACAAAAAACTTACTTCTTTACTATGAGCAAACTTTGTGGAGTATTGATATCACGTTTTTCTGGAAAACCAATGAATTTCTTTTTTAATACAGTGAATCCTTTGTCTGTAAAAAGTTTCCCCCATTCTTCCAGTGTTCGATATGTGAGAGGAATGTCAACTTTGTCGCGTTGCGCTAAAACTTTATTTGCCACCCAATCGTATACACCCATGATTTTACGCCTATCGTCCTCACTGAACTTCATAAAAGAATCGTACACACTGATATCGTTTTCCGGCGGAAGTTCAGTTGAGTATGAATCTTCAAGCACAACCAAACGCGCATCAGGTGTTAGAACATCATACAAGTATCCGATATATCGCTCTTGCTCGTCGTGCCCCATATGGTGCAATACCCAGGTTAAGGTTGCAGTATCAGGTTTTTCCTTAGACAAAAAATCAAAAAACTCACTTTCCAAAACAATTTTAAATGTAATTTTTGGATTTTTGAAAAGCTCCCACTCGGGATACGAATGTAAGTCAATACCTGTAATATGCTCGAATTTGTTTTCCTCAACCAAAATCTTCGCAAGAATGCCTGTTCCACAGCCTAAATCAAGAACTTCGTTAGAGGGAGGAATTTCTGGGACTACGTTTCGCGAAAAATATTGCGGCACTAGCCGTTGGAAAAATCCAATTGAATATATTTCTTTCAGCTCATCCGAATATTTTTCGTCAAAACTTTTTACTTCAAGATTTTTTAGATTATCGGTGAGGTCGCTAATTAAATTTTTAGAGAATCCGATTGATGAAAGGCTGGATTTTAGGTTTTTAACTATATAATCGTGAACATCTTTATTTTCAAGCAAATCTGGAATCATATGATTAAAAATTTTTCTTCCCCCAAAATTAAAATATGGTTCGAGTCGATGCTTTTCTCCGAACTCTTTTGCGGTTTTCTGCGGTGCGGCTCCGCCGCCTTTGCGGGGGGACTTCTTCACCGCCACAGGCGGCGAGGAAGTCCCCCCGCGAAAATTCGGAAAGGCGGTGGAGCCGCACCGCTGACAATTTCAAGTTTTTCTTTGGCGGATTCGGATTTACTGAAATTCTAACGAATTTTAGTCTCGGCGGCAAATTCTTTGTTCTTTCAAATCAAAAAAGAAAGGCGCCGTACCCGGAGGTCGTGCGCCTTGAATTATGGAGCGCGTGATGTGGACTTCACGCTTTCTGTGGCTTGAGCATCGCGTCGAGGAACTTCGCGCGTTGGAGCGTCGTTTCCGCCAGGGCTCTCCGGTCGGAGAGATAGTGCGGATAACCGACGAGCAGTTGGCCGATGGACAGAAAGAGTCCGAAGCCGATGCCACCGACGATCGCCCACTGCCAGTATGCGAAGAGTTCCTTCACGGCGAAGTAGCTGATGCCTCCCCAGACGAGGAGTACGGCCACGAGCGCCATGCCGACGTTGAACCTTATGGTCCGCCACACCGACTGGCCGAAATCCACGGTCTCGGTCAGGTGGTGCTCGACGACGCCAACACGAGGAATGAACCGGTAGCTCACCAGCGGAAGAATGCCGGCGAACTTCGTCGCGGTTTCCTTCGCCATCGTCTCGAACTGCGGCGTGTTGCACGCGCCCTTACGATTCAAGTAGGTGAGCTGACTGTTCTCCTCGACGAGAGCCGCGATGGCCCTCTCGAAGGTGGTACGCCCACCCACTACTTCATCGACGAGCGGGCTCTTGCGCCTCCACTCGGCGAGGATGTTCTTCACGGCGTCGTCACGCATGTACTCCGGCAGGTTTGTGACTTCCTGCAGGAGGTCGAGCAACGATCTGTTGTCTTGCTTGGCCATAACGGCCCTCCTTTCTTCCGTTGGAAATGTACTTTTGCTAATCCAGACACCATGTCTAGATTTCACTCAAAGATAGCATATCTCACCATAAATGTCAAGAGGCGCGGCAAGTGCCGCCTCTTGGAAACAATCTTATGAAAATTTTTCTTTTCTGCTTCTACAAAATATGGTTTGAGCCGATGTTTTTAACGGGTTCTTTTGCGGTTTTGATTCGTGCGGCTCTGCTGCCTTTCCGGATTTTCGCGGGGGGACTTCCTCGCCGCCTGCGGCGGCGAAAGCGGTTCGGACTAATTCAAGTATTCTGCACCACGTTGGAAAAGTCAATGCCTCGCCCCGCCTCGGGCGGGTCTCGGCGACCAAATCGTATGGATTTTTCGGGGCAAAAAGAAATTCCCGATTCCGTTAGAAGCAGAAAAGAAAAATTTTAATCATTAACTACACAAAATTATGAAATATGTTATCTACGCTCGAAAGAGCACCGAAGATGAGGATAAACAGATATTAAGTATTGAAGCTCAACTCGTTGAGCTCAAAGAATTTGCCGCCAAAGAAAAACTTGAAATTGTCGCCTCTTTCCAAGAGGCCAAAACCGCAAAAGAACCCGGGCGAATGAAATTCGCAGAAATGTTGTCATTTATTCAATCAGGGAAAGCGGACGGGATACTTTCTTGGCACCCCGATAGGTTAGCTCGCAATTCCGTTGACGGCGGAAAGATTATCCATTTTGTAGATCGCGGCTTGATTCGTTCCCTCAAATTTCCCTGCTTTTGGTTTGAGCCGACACCACAAGGATTATTTATGCTGAACATTGCTTTTGGACAGAGTAAATACTTCGTAGACAATTTGCGAGAGAATGTGAAAAGAGGACTACGGCAAAAGATACGAAATGGAGTATGGCCATCTTGGGCTCCGGTAGGATATTCCAATAATCCTAAAACTAGAGGAATTGATGTTAATCCCGATACATCCTCTAAAGTGAAAAAAATTTTTGAAATGTACGCCACCGGAGCATATTCTCTTAATACTCTCGCAAATTGGTGTGGGAAAAAGAAGCTACTCACTAACGCTGGAAACAAAATATCTTTGAGCAATGTTCAGCATATCCTACAAAATCCTTTTTATATCGGTTTGATGCGATACAAGGGGGAAATTTTTGAGGGAACGCACGAGCCGTTAATTTCAAAGAAACTTTTTGATTTGTGCCGAGAGGTCATGGCGAAGCGTGGCAAAGTGCGACCAGACAGAAAACATGATTTTGCTTTTCTTGGCCTTATGAAATGCGCCTCGTGCGGTTGTTCTATCACTGCACAATACGCAAAAGGAAATGGTGGTATCTACACCTACTACCGATGTACGAAAAAACGAGGCCTATGCCAAGAAAAGTATCTTGGTGAAAATCAGCTTGTCGTACAAATCAAAAGTTTCCTTCAAAAAGTTTCTTTATCTAGCCAAGACACCGGGAAAGTTTTGGCGGCGTTGAGCGCAGAAGAAGTGCAGGCAAAAGAACAAGCACAAAATGAAGTGATAAATCTCAAAGCACAATTATTGCAATTGGAAGTGAAATTGCAGAAATTGCTAGATGTATATCTCGATGACGCGCTTACTCAAAAAGAATACGCAGCCAAAAAGGACATTCTCATTTCTCAAAAGGTCGTGCTAAACGAAAAAATCACCGACTTTGAACAAAAAGGTGTGTCTTGGCTCGAACCGGCTCGTGAGTTCGTCTTATCCTTGAATCAAGCCGCTAAATTACTTGAATCCGAAAATCTTTCCGAAATGACAACATTCCTGAAAAATATCGGCTCGAACCATATTTTGAGGAATCGGGAATTTCTTTTTACCCCGAAAAATCCATACGATTTGGTCGCCGAGACCCGCCCGAGGCGGGGCGAGGCATTGACTTTTCCAACGTGGTGCACCTTGTTTGGATCGAACCAACGGCCTTTCACGTGCTTGTCCCGTTACAAATTTTGTGCGCCCTGAAAGGATCGAACTTTCGGCCTTTCCCGTGTGAAGGGAACGCTCTACCATTGAGCTAAGGGCGCTTGTTATTTGTAACGGGAGTAAGGGTGCGGCGTAGCGGAGAGACTAGTAGTAGACTCTTTACTATACCTTATGCTATCATAAAACGAACTCAATAATATAAAATTAGCATGTTATACGCGCCTAAAATATATACCGTTGAAAGCGTAACTGCGGGACACCCGGACAAGGTGTGCGACCAGGTCTCCGATGCCATTCTTGACGCATGTCTTGCCGAGGATCCTTATTCGCGCGTGGCGGTGGAATCTTTCGGGTCTCACGGCGTTTTTTTTATAGGCGGGGAAGTAAAAACAAAGGCGGAACCCGACTATGCAAAAATCGCGCGGGATGTATATCGCGATATCGGATACACAAATGGGGACGCGCTTAAAATGTCCGTGCATATTATGGAACAATCTCCCGATATTGCGCAAGGCGTTGATACCGGCGGGGCAGGCGACCAGGGAATTATGTATGGCTATGCGACTGATGAAACCAAGGAGTTTCTTCCCAAGGGCGTTGTGCTCGCGCATCGCCTTACGCGAGGGCTTCAAGACCTCCGGACAAGCGGAAAGCTTGCATGGCTTCGTCCGGACGGCAAAGCGCAGGTTACGATTGAAGGGGATCAGGTGCGCGCGGTTCTCGTAAGCACCCAGCACGCGGAGGACGTCGCGCAGGAAGAAATCAGAAGCGCACTCATACGGGAGCTTATTACGCCCGTGCTCGAGGGGCATGTCGAAGGGGTGGAAATTTTGACCAATCCGACCGGTCGCTTTGTGCAGGGAGGATTTGAGGCGGATGCCGGACTTACTGGAAGAAAAATAATGGTAGACACATACGGAGGGCTTGCTCCGCATGGCGGCGGCGCATTCTCGGGGAAAGATCCGACAAAAGTGGATCGTTCCGCGGCATATGCTGCACGGCAAGCGGCAAAATCCATCGTGGCGGGCGGGTATGCAAAACGCTCTCTTGTCTCTGTTTCGTATGCGATAGGCCGGGCGGAACCTCTTATGGTTGAAGCGATTGACGAGAAGGGCGAGTCGCTCCCCGCCGCACTTTTGTCCCAATTCGATTTTACGCCGAAAGGCATTATAGAGCGGCTTAACCTTCTTCGTCCCATATATCGAGAGACCGCATCATACGGCCATTTCGGCAACCCATCGTATCCGTGGGAGCAGACGGCGGCGATCTCGTTATCCACTTAATCTTCAAAAACTTCTCGTGCTACAATTGGAGTAACATGAGAAGCCCTGAAGGAGATTTTGGACATGCGGAGTCGCATGACGCACCGCCTCCCGAAAGTTCTCTCGTCTTTGAAGCCGATAATACAGGCGAACTTATCGGGCGATTGAACGATGAAATAAAAGAGAAAATACTCTCGGCCGCAGTCCAAAAATATAAAAAACAGACGGGAAATGATATCTCGCTTGATGATCTTCGGCATGGAAGCGCATGGCCCGAAGGTTTTTCAAACATCGTGCTTGATATCTTTGTGAAAGAAACCGGCGCCGTAGAAACTGATTCTAACGAGCAATCGTAATGCAATAAACATTTTTTGCACCTGCGCGAAGAAGGGCCTTTTTCGCTTCTGTCAGAGTTGCGCCGGTTGTGGCGATGTCGTCAATCAGGACAATTTGCTTTTTTTTGATGAGATCTTTATTTCTTACGGCGAATACCCCTTCCATATTTTTGAGCCGATCGCTTTTTTTCTTTATATCCGCCTGCCGCGGCGCTTCGCGAGTGCGATAGAGCGTTTCTTTTTCATAGCGGAGCCCCTCGGATGAGACATATTCGGCAATGCGGCGCATGTGATCGAATCCGAATGCGCGAATCCGTTTTTTCCCCGGCGGAATAGTGACTAGAATAGTGGCGGCATCTCCTCGGATTTTTTGTGCGAGCGTTTTTTGCAGAAGCTCTCCAAAGACGGTCGCAATCTCGCGATCCCCGCGATATTTGAAAGCGCGCAGAGCTTTTTTTACCGTCCGATCGTCATAATCAAGAAGGGAAAAAACGCCAGGGATAGGCGATTTGCGCGTTCCAGGAAGCGATCGGGCGCACGGATTACAGAGGCTTGTTCCGCCTTTTCCGCATCCAAGGCACGAGAGAGGGAAGAAAAAAGAGCCGAGGGAAGAGAAAATTTTTTGACCAGATGCCATGAAAGGCCATAATACGGGAACATTAAAGATCATTCAAGATGTCCATAAAAGGCAAAAACGGCGTCAAAAGGCGCCGTTTTGCATGATAACACTATTCGTTCGTTAAGGAATGACCGCGCTTGCCGTGTTGGAATAGCCTGAATTTCCGATAATTATATTTTGGGGCGGCATTGACTTGATCCGTCCTTCGGTATATCAATGCTTCAGGAGGTTTTTTGGATATGCGTATTTCGGTAATCAAGAGAATCGGAGAGGATGGATGCACACTTCCGGAAGCGCTGGCGATACAGGATGGATGGTTTGATGATATAAAAGGAGGAACATGCGCCGAAGCGTCAGTTCTTTTCGCCGAACACCCTCCTGTATACTCTTTGGTACGGCGGAATCGTCCGGAGCTTTTATTCAAAAACGCGCCGCCCCCTTTCGTTCCTATTCATGAATTTGAAGCGGGCGAACGCGGCGGCAGGATCACTTTCCACGGACCGGGGCAAATTGTATGCTATATGGTTTTTAAGATTGAGGATTTCGGTTTCTCGATCGGAAGCCTCACGCGCACGCTTGATGATCTTGTGATCGCGGCGCTTCAGCCGTATGGAATCAAGGGCGAGACAAAGCCGGATAATCTTCCCATGGCCGCTTCAGGGGTGTGGGTTTCCGCGAGCGGCGGGAATCGCAAAATTGCAAGCAGGGGACTTCGTATCTCCGAGGGCATTACCCGATTTGGGTTTGCGCTCAATGTGTCAACCGATCTTTCGTATTATGACGCCATATATCCGTGCGGGCTGAATATACGGATGACGTCAATAAAAGAATTGACCGGAAAGGATGTTTCGCTTTCCGAAATCGCCGATGATCTCGCGTCCGGCATACACGTATTTTCAAAAAAATAAAAGGCATTCCTTCTGCGTCGCGCATCTGGAATGCCTTTTTGTTATTGGCCGAGACATGCTCGTATGGCGGGCGCTGTCTCTTGTATCGCTTTTTCGGTAACTCGTGTAAGAAATTTTGTTACCATAGTTCCGTCGCATAAGCGATGGTCGAAAAAGAGTTGGAGCTTTATATTCCCATCGTCTCTTGCGTAACCGATATTCATCATACCGGAGATTTCTTTCGTAAGTATTGATACGCCGCTTTCGTGCCGAAGAGCGCCTAAATTATTGACCACGAAGGTCCAGTCTTTGAGATCCTGATGCGTGCTTTTTCCGACATCCGCACGAGCTATAAGAGAACTCGCTGCGGCAAAAAATGCTTTCGGGTCGATTTCGCGCTCCGCACCATGCAATGTAAGAATACGAAGGCGGGGACCGCTGATTGTTCCTTTTGCGCGGTCTATGAGAATGTTTTCTCCGCGATCGTAGGAAAAGCCCAAATTGACCGTCTCATAGAGAATGATCTCGTCTGATCCGGCGGCGCGATTCGTTATCCACGCGCCGTTTAAGACGCGGAAATTTTCTTCCCTGACGATTTGGACCGCCGCATGCGCAAGTATGGCCCATGGGCGAATTTCCACCCCGTAGCGTTCTTTATATGCCGCGCCAATATCGTTTCGAAGGGTAAGGAGGGGCTTTATGTTGAATTCCATAGTGCCGCCCGCCACTATGCCAATGAGATTTTTTGCCACGGCAAGCCATTCGACTGAAGGCTTCAGCCTGATGTGGGGGACACTCGTTTTTGTATAAGCGAGAGATTCTTTTTTTGCGGATATCTCGCCGCTCACGACGTCCCGAACCAGAATCTCTCCACGGGGTCCCGAGGGGGTAATTCCCTCCGGCTCTATGCCTTTTGTCCGCATTATCTCCCGCGCCGCAGGGATGATCGGAATGCCGCTTATTTCTTCACGCGGTGAGTTGGCCGTTTTTTGAGGAAGCGTCGGTTCCGGGTTCGCTTCCGCCTCCGCCTCCGCCGACTCTCCTTTTTCATCTTCTTTTCTTTCTTCTGGAACTTCGGGCTTTTCGGTTTCAATAAAACCGAAAGGGGGCGCAAGGATTATTCCGGAAGAACTTTCCAAAACACCTTCGCGGTCCCAGCGATCTCCGTTCTTGAATGAAAGCTCTATCATGCCGGCGACGGGAGCGGCGATATCCACGGATGTTTTTTCCATTTCAAAAGTGGCGATGATGTCTCCTTTTTTGACCTCTGCGCCATGTGCGGCGTGGAAGGTTATCTCGCCGTTTTTGATGTCATCCGTTCCCGCTGCCGTTCCTGTGTCGGCGTTCCCGATGCCAAAAGGTATTTTCATATCAATTCTCCCTAACTGTAGCGCATGATATCGCGTATTTCCGCCGCAAGCCGCGCTGATCGGTGGACGCCGTTTCCGTTTTCGCGTTCATACGGAAGCCGATCCCACACAAGCACGCGCGCCGATGGTGCAAAGGGATACTTTGCCGCAACAATGCGCGGCCTGTCGTATAAGAAGAGCCCGAGCCCGCCTTCATCGGGGGATCGCGTCGTTATTTCGGAAATAACGTAATCGGCAATCCCGCCCCGCCAATCTTCCTGTAAGAAGATAAGGCGTTTGGTTTTTCGGCCGGACTGCGCGACTGTTTCAAAATCCGCGGGGTAGGGGGTCGCGAGGTTTACAACCTCCACGCCAATGCCTTCTTCCGCAAGCGCGTCCGCTTCATTTTTTGCCGCGGATACGCATGCGGCGCCGTATGTAACAACGGTTACGTCCGCACCCGCGCGCACAATTTCCGCTTTTCCGATCCGGAACGGGGTTATGTCATCCCAGTTTTCCGGAACGAGCGAGGCGAACTCTTTGTCGTTTGCCGTCGAAATTTGATACAGGAGCGCGAGCGGTCCTTTATAGCTGATCATTGCTTTGAAAAGCCGCGTCATATCAAGCGCGTTAGCGGGGGCAATAATTGGAATCCCAGAAAGCGGTTCTATAAAACGCGCTACGTCCTTCTCGTGATATTCCCCGCTTCCGCCATACGTGCCGACAGGCCCGAAGGGAAGGACGCTTGTAAAAGCAAATTCCATCCCTTTTTGGAAATACTGCGTTGAGACAAGGCGGAGGAGTGCATAGCCGTCCAAGGCAAAGTGGGCGAATTGGTTTTCGGCAAACGACCGCGTGCCATAGAGCCCGAGTCCGGCCGAAAATGCCGCGATCCACTCTTCGGAGATGGGCGTATTGAATATCCGCATCGGCCCGAATTTTTGGTGGAGTTTTTTGGTAAGGCCAAGGACGCCCCCGTATTGGACATCTTCTCCAACGTAACAGCCGCCGCCTTCGCGAAGCGTCATTTCAACGCCGCGCGTATATGCTTCCAAATAGCCGAGCATTTTGACGTTTTTTTCTTTTGTCTCGCATAGCGCCTCACCTTTTATCTCAAAAGAAGGGAAGCAGGGTTTGCGGGCGTCATTCTCGGAGATGGCAACCGCCGGTTCGGCAAGAACTTTTCGGATAATTTCGTGCGCTTCTTTTTTTTGCGCCGCTTCTATACCGCGAAGTTTTTCTTCGGGTATGCGCATAATACGCGTAAGCTGATCCGCAAAAATTTTGAGCGGATCATGATTTTTCCACGCATTCCGGATACCGGCAACATATTCTTGATCGGCGCCGAGAATTTCTTTTACGCGGGAGAGGTCGCTCGCTTCAATCGCGCCGTCTTCATAGATGGTAAAATCCACATTGTGAGCGTCGCCGCGCACGGTGTTGACCACGACATAGGCGGGACGGAGATTTTGGGCGTCATCAATCGCATGGTATGCGGTTTTGAACACTTCATAGAAATTTTCGCCGGAAACTTCGTAGGGGATCCATCCGAATCCTTCGGCGCGTTTTGCGAGGCTCGCGCTGCCATATTCATCAAAACCATCCACCGAACAGGAAATTCCGTTATTGTTCACGACAAAAATTATCGGAATTCCGCCATATACGCCGGCTTCCCGCGAGGGATCGTCAAGAAGGTCTTTTGACTTTTCAATGTGCGCGGGAGGGCGGCGCGCCGAGCGGGCGGCTATGCCGTTCATGGCGGCAAGAAGCCCGCCGTTTTGCGCGGCGCCATCGCCGAAATAGGCGATAGCTATAGGACGATCTTTTTGTTCTTTCCCGCTCCATTCATTCCGGCGTATGCCATACGCATAACCCGCAGAGATGCCCGGGATGCGTCCCATATCGGACGCGATAAGCGCGATCACCCGCGAATTCATAGAGTGCCAGTGGATATTCCCGTCGAACCCGCGGTTTCCTCCTTCCGCCCGCGTGAAGTAGTTGCGGGCAAGATCGAGGCGGAACGCGTCTCCGGCTCCGGTGAGTTTGTCCATGGCGACCGCCGTGCTGTATGTCGCGCGGTGATCCGGGTTTTTCAAGCTTTTGACAAGCAATTCCGCCCCCCCTCGTTTGAAGAGGGCAAAAGGAAATGCAATACCCGCAACTTCCTGCAAAAGCGCCATAAACATGGGCGTCGTGCACGCACTCCGGTTCTGCCGGAGCGCTATCTCAAATTCGCGCGTCGCGGAGAGCATCTCATAACACATAAGAAGATCCGTTTGCGAGAGCTTCGGAATCGGAATTCCGCGCCGTGTTTCGTGTGCCGCATTGTTCATGCCACACCTCCTTTATGCCAAAATCTATACTCTTCTTACGTTGGCATAAGGAAGAGTGGAAGTCAAACGAAAAAACAGCGTTCCTAGAAACGCTGTTTTTTCCGAGACCAAAGAGATACTATCGGTCCCGCCGGAAGCAATCCCGACACTTAAGATCGGAAGCACGATCCGGGCTCGGCTGAAACGGAAGTTCTGTAATTGCCTTACCGCATTCGGAGCATGCCCAGTTGCCCTGGTACATCGGCTTTTTCGGCCGGGAAGCCCCTCTTTGTTCACGGTAGCAGTCCACGCACATAAGCGTGTCCGCCCGTTCGGGAGACGGCTGAAACGGAAGCTCGGTGATTGCTTTGCCGCAATTGGAGCATTTCCAGTCCCCTTGATACATCATGCGGCTTCCCGCGCGATCATCATTGTATGCCATATTTTAATTATTCATTATCTGCGACCTTTAAACTGTTCGATAACCTCTGTTCATACTCTTTGAAACCCTATGAATCAGAAGCTTTTGGAAGCCGCCCACAGGGGAAGAAAAATACGCCGCAAGGTTTCTTACATGTTTATATTATATTGTATCATACTATTTTGCTGTTGTATAGCGTTTTTTTATTTGGGGAATTTTAACAATCTTTTCCACACTTTTTTTTGCGGAGCGGAGCGGCCGAATGGTAGAATGAATAAAGAATTATTAATATATAATATTTTCATCATGTGGGGACATAAAAATAAAAAAACATCCGAAACGCTCTGCGGAGATTTGGTTTCGACAGGAGTATTTTTTATCATTGTTGGAGTTTATTTTCTCGGCCGCGATTTCGGGATATTTACGGGACAAACTCCGTTTTTTCCGTTTCTTATGATAGTTGTCGGGGTGTATTATCTTGCAAAAAGCGTCATCGCGGACAAGGCGTAGAAGAAAGTCCGCCTTTTTATTGAGCTTGTTCTTCTCTCCTCGTTTTTTCAGAAATTTTTTCAACGCGCAAAGCAAGTTTTTCTTTCATGGATTTTGACCGTTCGTGCATTTTCATGTGCCATTTTTCATAATAATCCCCCCACAATTCGTAGAGATATACGCCGGTGATGAGAAGGGTGATAGCGAGGAGCGCCGTAAAAAGAATATCGAGCCAGAGATACTCAAATGCATAGAAAAAAAGCCCGACCATTCCGCTTGCCGCCGTAGAGGCGAACTGGAGTCGCCCGGTCAAGCGCGTCTGGTATTCTTCAAGCGCAAATTTTTTTCCGATAGCCCCGATTTTTTTTGCCTGCGCATACAAGGAACTTGTCGGGAGGGGATCATACTTGATTTCAAATTTGGTGAATTGATAGCCGTGCGCGACTCCATGAACGAGTATGGCTGCAAGGCCCGCAAATACAAAGATTGAAAGAAGGTAGACCCATATATCTCCGATGCGGAGCGTAAGAACAAGAAGAAACGAAAAAACGCTGAACCCCGCGAGATAGTCGCGCGTATGATCGAGGAGGGTGCCGAGCGCCGTAACCCGTTTATTGATTCTGGCAATCGGCCCGTCAAGGAAGTCGGTTGCAAATATTTCGACCGTGAGGAAGCTTATAACCACGAGACTCCCTTCGGTGAAGTTACCCCATGCCGTTGTGAGAGAGAAAAAATTAGGCAGGGAAGGCGATCCTACATACCAGAGTTTAATGAGAACGATGAGCTTCCACCAGAGATAGAATCCGTATGCGGTAACGATGTTCGCAAGCGTCAGCACTTCTCGCGCGATTCCTTCCGTGGTCAAACTTTTTCGGATGGAGCCCGTTTTGTCGAATGGCGCTACAATAATGCGAAGAAGACCGCCCAGGAGAAGAAACGGAATATACATGAGTTTTTCGTACGCATATCCTAGAGGACGCGCGATCCAGTAAAGCGAAAGATCTCGCCATTCAAGCTCAATGAGCGTCGCGCGGTCAATAGATTTGGCTACCTTTGACATTTGATTATTGGCGCTTGACTGCACCTTTTGACGTCAAATGTTAATAGTCAAATGTCAAAAGTTTTGTTTCATTTTTTTCAAATGAGCCGCGAGTTTGCCGATTGGCACGATTGATTGGGATCTATTTTTCATGTTTCGGACGATGACTGTGTCGTCTATCGCTTCTTTTTGCCCGAAAATAAGCGCATAGGGGACATCCATTCTCTCCGCGATGGCAAGCTGTCCCGAAAGACTGTCTTTCCCGAGAGAATGCATGATGGGAATGCGCGCTTCGCGTAGTATTTCAATGACGTTTAGACTCTTGAGTTTCGCTTCAAAGCCAAGCTGGATGAAATATATTTTCGGCTTCCGAAGAATTCTCGGATGGAGTTTCTTCATGCGTTCCGGAGTGATAATACGATCCACGCCGATCGACATGCCGACTCCGGAAATGTCTTTTTTGCTTCCTATTGCGCGCGCAAGATAGTCGTAACGCCCTCCTCCGGCGAGCGCAAGCCCGACATCTTCCGCATAGAGTTCAGAAGGCTCTTTTTCTTCTTTCTCGGTTCGTTTGTTTTTTTCTTCAGCCTTTACGAGCTTTTCTTCACTGTCCGGACTGTCCGAATCCGATGCGACTTCTTCGCAATCGCCCTTCACGACTTCAAAAACAGTTTCCGAATAATAATCGATGCCGCGGACGAGTGTCGGATTTATTCGATAGCGGATATTTTGAGCTTCCAGATATTCAAGCACTTCCTTGAAATGCCTTTTTGACTCATCGGAAAGATAGGAGAGGATTTCGGGAGCGTCTTTTTTGTATTCTTTGCATTTGGGATTTTTGCAATCGAGAAGACGGAGGGGATTCACGCGGATCCTCCGTTTGCAGTCTTGGCAGAGATCGTTTATATGCTTCCGATAATAATGCGCGAGTTCTTTTATAAAGTTTGCGCGGGATTCTTTGTCTCCGATTGAATTTATAAAAACGCATACGTCTCCGATCCCGACCTCGGCAAGGATAAGGACTGCGGCGCGGATAATCATGGCATCAGCGATGCTTTTCTTTGTCCCGATTATTTCCATCCCGAATTGGCGGAATTCGCGGTATCGTCCTTTCTGGGGCTTCTCGTGGCGGAAAAATTGTCCGCCGTAGTAGAGCATGACCGGCTGGGGAAGCTGGCGCATGCCTTTTTCGATATACGCGCGCATGACACCCGCCGTTCCCTCCGGGCGCATCACAAGCTGATCGCCGCCTTTTGTTTTGAGCGTATACATTTCTTTTTCGACGATATCCGTATCCTCTCCGATGCCGCGAAGAAAAAGCTCCGATCTCTCGAGAATAGGGGTTTCTATCGGCCTGAAGCCGTAATAGAGAGCGATCTCGGAAGCTTTTTCAAAAAAACCCTGAAAAGCAAAATATTCGTCGCCCATGAGATCCCGCATTCCTTTGGGAGAAAGCGGGGGTTCTTTTATTTCTCTTGGCGTTTTTATTTTTTGTGTGGAAGTCATAGAATCGTATCGTCCGCGCCCTGTTGCTTATACAGTATGACAGCTTGCACCCGCTCGGTCAAAAAATTATCTCATAGTCGCCCGGGAATAAGGCAACTGCATCTATGGGAAAGAGGCGGAGAAGCGCTCGTCCGGTTATGTTTTTTTTCGGAAGCGGCCCCCAAACGCGCGAATCAGAGCTCGCGCTTCTGTTGTCTCCCATGACGAAATACTCGCCTTCTCCAAGAGTCATTTTTGATGAGTCGCTCGATTGGTATTGTATATACGGCTCGGTTATTTCATGTATGCTTGTTTCGTTTTCTGTTATAAAAACTTTTCCTTCTCTGACCTCGATTGTTTCATTGGGAAGTCCTACGATGCGTTTTATGAAAAAAGTGCCCGGGTCGCGGGGATAGCGGAACACGATGACGTCTCCGCGTTCCGGCTCGATGAAGCGATAGGAGATTTGATCGACTATAAGATAGTCCGCGCTTTCAAACGTCGGCTTCATGGAATCGCCGCTTACGATAAACGGCTGGGCTATGAGGGTTCGAACCGGTATGACGATGAGCGCCGCTACGACCGCAAACTTTATCGTCTCCCATATAAGTCCTCGGGCTGTTGTTTTTTCTTCAAACCCCTCTTCTTTGTCTTCATGCATGGAGTAATGATACTACAAAAAAATAAAAAGGCAAAACGCATGCATGTTTGATGTTTTGTTTGCAAAATGCCGATGAGCGTGGTGCTACCCAAACGGTTTCGGAGGGTCAAGCATGACGCGCGTATAAGCATTGAGGCAGACGAATCTCTGCAGACGCAATCCAGATAATTCATTTTTCAAAGCGGCTTCGGCCGTTTTTTTTTGCCGCCGATTTGGTTTATACTGGAATCAATGAACTATATTATTGTTGGCCTTGGAAATCCCGGAGATGAGTATGCCGATACGCGGCATAATACGGGACGGATTGTTTTGGAGCATATGCGCCGCGCGCGCAGTTTTTCGGAATGGGAGACTGATAAAAAATGCCGCGCGCTCATTTCAAAAGGGAAAATAGGAAAACACTCCCTAACGCTTCTTCTCCCGGACAATTTCATGAATAATTCGGGGAAAATCCTCTCGTCCATTATAACAAGCGCGGACAAGGCGAAAGGCCTTGTTGTCGTTTATGATGACATTGATCTCCCTATTGGCGCGTTGAAAGTCTCATGGAACAGGGGCTCCGGCGGACATAAAGGCCTCGAATCAATCATTCGAAACATCCGCACCAAGGCGTTTGTCCGCATTCGCGTCGGTATCGCGCCGACCTCGCCCTCTGGAAAAATTAAAAAACCGAAAGGAGAGGCCGCCGTCGAGGCGCATATACTTGGAACTTTCAAGCCAAAGGAGCGCGATATTCTCAATAAAGTCTCAAAGAGGGCGGATGCCGTGCTTGGTATTTTTGTTGAAAGCGGCCTCGAGCGCGCTATGATGGAGGGGAATACGAAATAGCTTATGCCACTTTTTTTGCGGATTCCGGTTTCTTGAATGAGAGTGTCATGCGGCTTTCATTCGGCTCAAAAAGAGTTATGGTAAATTCGTATGTCTTCCCGAGCCCAAGCTCTTCATGGAGTTTTGCGTCTGAACCGAATTCAGATATGTGCACCAGTCCCGCAACTCCTTCTTCGATGGAGACAAGCGCGCCGTG
Source organism: bacterium (assembly GCA_022616085.1). Classification (GTDB taxonomy): domain Bacteria; phylum Patescibacteriota; class Minisyncoccia; order Phycocordibacterales; family JAKEFN01; genus JAKEFN01. Next base: position 4,700 of record JAKEFN010000077.1, on the reverse strand, counting down.
CGGATTGTATTTGATTACCACGCCTTTGACGCGATCGCCTTTTTTATATTTGGCGCGCGCATTGTTCCAGGGATTTTCTTTGAGCATCTTGATGGAGAGCGATATTTTGCCTTCTTTTATATCAATTATTTTGACATTCACTTTTTCTCCCACCTTGAATACTCCTTTCGGGTTTTCGACGAGCGCCCAGTCCATCTCGGAGATATGAACCAATCCCTCGACGCCATCCTCAAGTTTGACAAAAACGCCAAAATCAACCGCGCCGGTTACTTCGCCCTCAAGCATGTCGCCTATATGATATTTCTCAAGCACCCGCTCTTTGTCCGTGCTTGTGCCCTCTTTTTCCGAGAATATCAGCTTGTTTTCTTTCGGAACGGCCGCGATAAGAGAAACGGAAAGCCGAACGCCGACGAGTTTTTTCAATTCCTCAAGAATTTTATCTTTATCACCGTCTTCGACGCGAGGATAATGTTCGGTCTTGAGTTGCGAGGCGGGGAGAAATCCTTGAATGCCTTTCCATTCGAGAATAAGCCCGCCCTTGTTCGCTTCTTTTACGGGTATATCAAAGACGGTTTTATTTTTGACCGCGCTTTCCGCGTCGTTCCAGATAATGGCCTGCCGCGCCTCTTTGAGAGAAAGCTCCACATAGCCATTTTCATTTTCGGGTTCAACGACTTTCGCCGTTATCATGTCTCCGATTTGGATTTTGTTGATGACATCCCGTGCATTATTGAACTCCTTTCCGTAAATGATGCCCGTGCCGAATGGCCCGAGATCAACATAAAGCGCAGATCGTTCATGAAGTATCGCCGTTCCTTCAACGAGATCTTCAGCCCGCGGCGGGGCAGGAGTTTCCACAATAAGCTTTTGCACGATGGCATTGTTTCTGGCATCATGCTTTCCCCCCTTTGCTGTGTTTTGCGGGATTTCTTTTTCTTTTACTTCTGTTTTTTCGCTAACCTCCGCGTCATTTGAATTTGCGGGGATTTTCAGAAGAGCCGCTAATTTTGATGTTATTGCGTCTGTGTCCATATATAAAAAAACACCCCTCGGTTCCGCTTCGCTCTTGCCGAATTTTATGAAGAAGCGGGTTTAGCCGAAGAATTTAAACTGATAAATAAGTATCCTTTAGTATAAGGATATTTTTTTGTTTTGCAAGGGGGCGCGCATTATCGGACCGATTGATATCCTCCCGGGACGCCCTTTTTGGAGAGAACAATTTGCCAAAGCTCGTTTTTGCGCGAACGGAACGATCCGGCGAAGGAGAGAAGGAAGTATGCCCACATGCGGAAGAACCGCTCGTCATACGCGCTCTGGAGTTCCGGCCAATGCGCGATGAAATTTCTGTGCCACGCCATGAGCGTCTTGTCGTAATCCGCGCCGAAGTTATGGAGGTCTTCGATAAGAAACAACCCTTCTATCGATGCGCCAATCTGTGCGATGGAAGGGAGCATTGAGTTCGGAAAGATGTATTTTTCGACCCAAGGGTCTCCGGCTTTTCGAGTCACTTGGTTTCCAATAGTGTGAAGCAAGAAAAGGCCGTCATCCTTGAGAACCCGTTCCGCCGCCTGCATATAGGTGCGGTAATTTTTGAAACCGACATGTTCGAACATGCCGAGCGACACAATGGCATCGAACGATCCGATTATATTCCGATAGTCCATTACCTTAATTTCAATGGGGAGCCCTTCGCACTCTTTTTCCGCGAGCTTCGCTTGTTCTTTCGAGACGGTAATGCCAACCACGGAGACGCCGTATTTTTCTGCGGCGAATTTTGCGAAACTTCCCCAACCGCAACCGATATCAAGGATGCGCATTCCCCGTTTGAGCCCTACTTTTTTGCATGAAAGATCGAGCTTCGCTTCCTGCGCCTCGTCGAGATCTTCGGTATTTTTGAAATATCCGCATGTATATACCATGCGCCGGTCAAGCATCGCTTTGTAGAGATCGTTTCCGAGATCATAATGCTTCTCGCCGACCGTAAAGGCGCGCGATATTCTCTGGGGATTCAACACTCGCTGGCTTATAAACCAAAAAAGCAGAAGGGGGCTTATGGGTATTTTTTTCGAGAGATCCGCTTTGGTAACGCGGTAAAAGAATTCATCAAGCGCCGGTGCGTCCCACCAGCCGTCCATATAGGCTTCGCCAAGCCCGATAGTGCCTTTCCGCATGACGCGCGTATACAGGCGTTCGTCATGTACGGCGATATCCCAAGAGTTGCTCCCGTCTATGGCAACGTCTGCGTGCGCGAGCATTTCCTTGATAATTTTTTTTGCGGAATTATGCGCCATTGAGATGATTTTATTCTAGACCGAAATGCTTCGCGGGGCAAGAACAAGAAATGCACTCCCATGGTATACTATCTATTACTTACTATTATGATTCCCCACTCCGTGCATGAGCGGTATGAGAAGCTCAAAAAAGCGATAGATCGCTATCGCTATGCCGAGCATGTGCTTGATCGGCATCTTATTTCGCCCGCCGCGCTCGATTCGCTCAAGCACGAGCTTACGCTTCTCGAGGAAGAATATCCGTCAATTATTACCTCCGATTCGCCGTCGCAGAGAGTGGCAGGGAAGCCTCTGCCCGCGTTCAAAAAAGTGAAACACGAAGTCCCGCAGTGGTCCTTCAATGACTGCTTCAACGAAGAGGAACTTCTCTCTTTTGAGGAGCGGGTCCTTCGAATTCTTCGGGGGAGCGACTCATCGTCAAAACGCCCAACGTATACCGCAGAGCTTAAGATTGACGGGCTCAAGGTTGTTCTTACATACGAAAAAGGCGTGCTTGCCGTTGCCGCGACGCGCGGGGACGGCATTGTCGGAGAAGATGTTACTCTCAATGTGAAGACTATAGAGTCCGTGCCGCTTCGGCTCAAAAAGGACATTGATATTATTGTTGAGGGGGAAATTTGGATGAACAAAGAGGGCTTGAAAGAGCTTAATCGCGCGCGCGCGAAGGCGGGAGAGCCCCTTTTTGCAAATCCGCGCAACGCCGCCGCGGGATCGATAAGACAGCTTGATCCGAAGGTCGCGGCTTCGCGGAAGCTCGATTCGTATATCTACGATGTGGCGCGGAGCGAAGCGGGTATTCCCGATACCCAGACCGAAGAGCTCGCGTTTCTTCGAGATCTTGGTTTTAAGGTGAACGCGCATTATGCGCATTGCAAGAGCATCTCCGAGGTTTCCGCATTTTGGAGAGAATGGAAAAAGAAAGCGGACAAGCAAAGCTATCTTATCGACGGAATCGTCATAAAGGTTGACGAGAAGCGTTCCCAGGAGATATTGGGGTATACGGGCAAGGCGCCGCGGTTCGCCATTGCCTATAAATTTCCCGCAGAGCAGACGACCACGGTGCTCGAAGATATTGTCATGCAGGTCGGACGCACTGGCATCATTACGCCTGTGGCCGTGCTTCGTCCGGTGTCTGTTGCCGGATCCACGGTTTCCCGCGCGACGCTTCATAATGAAGATGAGATTAAGAGGCTTGACGTCCGCATCGGCGATACGGTCATTATGCAGAAAGCGGGAGATGTTATACCGGACATTGTCGGCGTAGTCAAAGAGTTGCGTCCGCGCGAGGCAAAATCCTTCCGCTTCCCGCGGCGCGTCGCGGCATGCGGCGGAGACGGGCGTATCGAGCGGGTTTCGGGCGAGGCGGCATGGCGCTGTGTCAATAAGAAGTCTCTCGCCCAGCTTAAGCGGAAATTGTACCATTTTGCCGGAAAGCATGCGTTTGATATAGAGCATCTTGGGCCAAAAAATATCGACCTTCTTATGGAGCATAATCTTATAGCGAATTTTGACGACATTTTTACCTTGAAAGTGGGCGATTTGGCATCGCTCCCTCGTTTCGCGGAAAAAAGCGCGGAGAATCTCATAAAGGCGATTGACGCGCGGCGCGCCATATCGCTCCCTCGTTTTCTTGTTTCTCTTTCTATTCCGAACGTCGGGGAAGAGACTGCCGAAGATTTGGCGGGGTATTTCGGAACGCTTGAAAGAATAGAAAATGCGAGCGAAGAAGAGCTGGTCGGCATCTATGGCATTGGAGAGATTGTAGGGAGATCGGTTTTTGCGTGGTTTCGCGAGCATGAAAACAAAGAGCTTGTCAAAAGGCTTTTGCGGCATGTGCATGTGCGCAAGACAGAGAAAACAGGGAAGCTGCCTCTTGCCGGCCTATCTTTCGTCTTTACAGGCACGCTAAGCATCCCGCGCGATGATGCGAAGAAAAAAATCAAAGCGCTTGGCGGAGACGTCAATTCGTCGGTTTCAAAAAATACAAGCTATTGTGTCGCGGGCGAAAACCCGGGATCAAAATATGATGAAGCGAAGAAGCTTGGGGTGAAGATTATAGACGAGAGCGGATTTGCAAATATCCTTGAAAGCGCGTAGTATAAAAAATATGGAATCGGAAAGTAAAGAGATGCAAAAACAGATAGACAGGATGGTTCTCGAACGCAACATTCATTCTATAGTTCGTGCTTGTATATGGATATACGGTATTGAATCTGGTAAATTAGAAAATTTTCGTTCCGAGCTTTCCGATCTTGTTGGTCGCGCCGCGGACGAGATTGAAAATAAAAACACACCTCTTCAATTCGACGTAGAGCATGTTCAAAAACTCTTGACTACTGCGAATTCATGTTGCGGGCTGCAAACGACGGCTCGGAAAGACTCAAAATATCAACAATATTCTTCGCTTTC
>JAKEFN010000076.1 GCA_022616085.1 bacterium | reverse complement strand
ACTCAAAATATCAACAATATTCTTCGCTTTCCTCGCCGCATTTTCGCCTCGCACCATGAATTCTCGCTACGTCAATAGTTTTTTCACAAGCTCTAGAATTATCTCAAAACTCAAATGTCAAAACTCAAAACTACAACGTATATGTCAAAATTGGGTAGTTTTACGTTTTGAGATGAATAAACGCCATGCCTCTCAATCAAAACGACAATTATATCATCGTCAATTACCACTATGTCCGCGATCCGGACGCGGAGCTTGCCGGCATTCATCCGTGTCCCCCCGATGAATTCCAGCGGCAGATTTCTTTTTTGTCCGGGGCGTACAGGATTGCGCCGTTCCGCGACGTGTGTGCCGCGGCGCGCGAAGACAAAAGCGGGAAGTGGTGTGCCATTACGTTTGACGATGGGCTGAAAGACCAGTATGAGAATGCCGTCCCTATCTTGGTGGAGCTAGGCGTTCCGGCGGCGTTTTTTATTATCACCGGAACATTTGAAGGGATGCTTCCTGCAACGCATCGGCTACATCTTATGCTTAGCTGGTTTTCGTCCAAGGAGTTGATCTCAAAACTCGCTTCTTTTTTCCGCGAGCGTTATTCGTCTGAAGCGGAGACATACGAGGTGCCTCTTGATCGGCGGCTCAATGACACGCGTTCGCGTTTTGACGACGTTCCGACCGCGAATTTCAAAGAGCGTATCACCATGATGCCCATGGCGCGGAAAGAGGAGTTTTTTGCGTGGTTTTTCGGAGAAACAAACCTTGATGAAGAATCGCTTGTGAAGAAGTTTTTTATGAACAAGGACGAAGTGCGGATTCTTTTGGAGAATGGTCATACTATCGGAAGCCACACGCACGATCATCAAGCGCTTGACTCTCTCTCGCGGGAAGAAACCCGCCGGACTATTGGAACTTCAAAAGAAATTCTTACGGAACTTTTGGGAAATCCGCCTGTATTGTTTTCATATCCGCAAGGAAGCGGGAATGACGATGCGCGCGCCGTGCTCGCCGAGGAAGGATTCCAGCATGCGGCAACCACCATAAGGCGCGGCATAGTGAAGTCCGACCATCAATACATCATTCCGCGATATGATGCGAACGATGTGCGGGACATGCTCGCTTCTCGTTGATTTTTTTTTGCTATTTTCGTATGATTATGGGATTGCAGAGTAGCTTTTGAGAAGCGATGCATTATGGAGGAAAAAAAACAAAAATTAAATGTCGGATGCGGGGAAAGCAAGAAAGACGGATATATAAACCTTGATTTTTCGGAGCTTGTAAAACCTGACGTCAAACATGACTTGAATCGGTTCCCGTATCCGTTTAAGGACGATACGTTTGATATCATTGAAGTTTTTCATGTTCTGGAGCATCTGGATCGCCCGTTTGACTGCATGCGCGAGTTTCATAGAATCATGAAGCACGGAGGGACGCTTCACGTCAAAGTGCCGCATTTCAGCAGGGGATTCACCCACGCCGAACACGCGCACGGCTTTGATGTGACGTTTCCTCTTTATTTCAATCCGGAATTTACAAAATCGGGATATTTCGGCGTTCATTTTGAATTAATAAGCTCCGAACTCCATTGGTTCGCGTTCCCGCACCTTTTAAGATTTATGGGTTTTGGAACGCTCGCTTCGCGGCTTATTCAAGGGGCGAGCGCGGTGATTTCATTTCTGGGGAACATAAGCCCCGCGTTCGCTTCCCGCATTTGGTGTTTCTGGGTGGGGGGTTTCGACGAGATTGAATTCAAATTCAAGTGCATTAAGCGGTAATATATATGTCATCTGAACAGCGTTTCGGTTACGAGTGGAAAAAATATGCGCATGTGGACCCTCTTTATGAAGGGCAGTTTCAAAATTGGATGGCGCCCCTTATGCCTGATGGCTTTCGCGGCAAGGATGTGCTCGATGCCGGATGCGGTATGGGACGGAACAGCTACTGGGCGCTTACATACGGCGCGCGCATAGTAATGGCGTTTGACAATGACGACCGATCGGTTGACGCGGCGCGAAACAATCTAGCGGTGTTTCCGAATGCCAAAGTCTTGAAAAAAAGCATTTATGATATCAACTGGAATCGGGAGTTTGATATCGTTTTTTCTATCGGCGTTATCCATCATCTCAAAGACCCGAAAAGCGCGCTTGCGCGTCTCATCGAGTCGCTTCGTCCGGGGGGCATTCTTGCGATCTGGGTGTATAGCTACGAAGGGAATAAATGGATCGTAAAATATGTGAATCCGATACGAATACACGTTACATCAAAACTGCCGGTTTCTATGACGCATATTCTCGCATACATATGCTCGGTTCCTTTATGGTTTTTTTTGAAAATAACCGGCGGCACAACGCCATATCTGAAGCAAATCGCGGGGTTCAAGTTCTGGCATGTGCACAGCATCGTATTTGATCAGCTTATTCCCGATGTTGCTCATTATTGGCGGGAGGAAGAGATACTCGCGCTTGTCAAAGGCCTTCCGCTTCGAGATGTTCGCGTTATACCGCCACCAAATAAGTCCGGATGGATTCTTATCGGCACAAAAATATGAGCATACGCAATTTTTCTGCATCTCATCAAAAAGGTTTTCTCTTCGCTTTTCTTATTTTTTTGGCTGGTATAGTCGGATTTGTTAATTATTTTCCGCATCTTGCGATTCAAAGAGAACTTAAGGCCGCGGGCATGGAATATCACCCGTTTACCATGCGCGGAAGTTATGATATGGCGAATGTCGTTGGTCCGCGGATCCGTGAGGTTCTGGAGGGAAATTTTTTCATATCGGACGTTGATTTGTATGAACATAAGGACGCGCCTGCGTTTTGGCCCATGGGCGCCGAATCGTATTATTATCCCTTTTCATTTTTCACCGACTCCGTCTCTGCGGTTGTCGTCATGACGGATTTTATTTTTCCATCCATTTTTTTTCTTTTATTTTTTGGGATCGCCTATTTTATTACAGGAAAAAATCTATTGTTGAGCGCGCTTGCCGCTCTTCTCATTTCTCTTTATCACCCGATCGCCATACATATTCCTCCGCCGAACTGGACGTTCGTGCAGATTTTTTTTGATACCGTCAATCCGTTTGCGTTCGATCCCTCCGCTTATTTCTTGACGAGACGGCAGTCGTTCATCCCGGGACTCCTGCCCCTTCTCGGAACATATCTTTTTTTATTGTGTGCGTTAGTTAAAAAAAAGCGGATATATTGGATTCTCGGCGGCATCTTTTTGGCGCTGAACGCGTATACATACCCGTTTCATTTCCTGTATGCGTCGTCCGTTATCGGTATTTTGTTTATTCTGCTTTTGCTTCAAAAAGAATTCAAAGAGGCCCGGCGGATGTTTTTTCTTTTTGGATCCGCCGCGGTTATGCTTGTTCCGTTTGCGCTCAATTATCTGGACGTTACGACGCTTCCGCATTACGCGGATATATGGAGCCGTAACGGGTCCGAGGAGGGCAGGGCGTTGAATTTTCTACACTGGAAGCGCTATGCATGGAGTATCGCGCTTTCTATTCTTGTCTGGATATGGGGAAAGAAAACAGGAAATAGAATGGTGGCGAGTTTTCTTATAAGCGCGCTTCTTTCCGCCATCGTCGTTTTAAATTTGCAGGTGATTCTCGGTTTTTCAATCCAAGTTGATCACTGGCTTAATAGGGATATTATCTGGGCATTCACGTTCGCCTATATTGCCATGGCGGCATGGATAGTCTCCGCGCTTGCACGGAGGAAAAAAGAGTTCGCGCTTTTTCTATCAGCCTCGCTTGCGATGGTTCTCCTTGCTTCAATTTCTTATAATGCTATCAGGGCGGCCACTTTTTTTGCTCGGGAGGAAAAAGATATTTTTACTATTCCGGCAGAGCAAAAAGAGATTATAAACTGGCTGAATGAGAATACAAACCCGGGCGATGTTATCGTAACGCCGTCTTTTGTAACCAATACGTATATTCCTCTCTATACGCATAATAATATATTTGTTCCGCGCGCATTCAATACCGTTGCATCGGATGATGAGATTATAGAGCGGCTTTTTATCGCCTATGAATTATTTAATATACAGCCTGAATTTTTGAGGCGCGCGCTTCTCTCCGATGGTTTCGCCCTTCCATTCTATGAGAGGCTCGTGGGGGACAGCAACCACGACGACGATGCCTATGAAACGGAAGCGGCGCTTTATCTGTTTGGTTTGAAATACGAACATGATCCGGATCCCCGCGATGCGGCAAAAAATCCCCGTCTTCGCATGGGGAAGGTTAAAGCGGAAGAGCTTGTCCGCCGTTATGAATCGTTTGCGTGCGGGGCTGATTGTTTTTCTCGATATCGGGCGGATTATATTTTATACGGACCGCAGGAAAAAAAGATTGCCCGGCCGCATTTCATCGAGCATCCGGAGCTTCGGCACGTCGCCTCGTTTGGGAATACCGAAATTTATAAAGTAAAGAAATAACGCAAAAATTATGTGCGGTATCGCGGGATTTGTTGGAGACGGAAACGAGCGTGATATGGAAAAAATGGTGCGCGCCGTTTCTCATCGTGGTCCTGACGACCGCGGAATGTTTCTGCGAGAAAATGTCGGTTTTGGGCATGCACGCTTAAGCATTTTGGATACAAGCGCGCGTGGCCGCCAACCCATGCACGACAAAAAAAACGATATCTCGATCACCTTTAACGGCGAAATATATAATTTCAAGGAGTTGAAAAAGAACCTCCTGCGCACGGGGAAATATCGATTTGAGAGCGAGTCTGATACGGAAGTTCTCCTCTATCTCTATAGCGAATACGGAGAACGGTGTTTTGAGAGCCTGAACGGCATGTTTGCAGTCGGAATGTATGATTTTAAGAAAAAGAAGCTTCTTTTGGCCCGGGATCGCATGGGGAAAAAACCTCTTTATTACGGCGTTTTTGGCGGAACCATTATCTTTTCATCCGAGGTCAAAGGAATATTGGAACATCCTCTATGCACGCGGGAGCTTGATTTTATTTCAATGCAGAAATATTTTGCATACGATTATGTGCCAACGCCGCGAAGCATTTTCAAGAATATTTATAAATTGGAGCCCGCGACGAAAATTGTTTATGCTGGCGGACAGATTAAAAAAGAAAAATTTTGGACTCCTGATTTTACGGTTAAAAATTTTGAATTGCACGAAGCGGTCCGCCTTTTGGATCAAGCGCTCCGCGAAAGCACACATGCGCGGCTTATGTCGGATGTTCCGCTCGGGATATTTCTCTCCGGCGGACTTGATAGCTCTACGGTTGCTTATTATGCGCGAGAGATCGGCGGGGCGGATATAAAAACATTCTCCATCGGCTTCAAAGAGAAAACATTTGACGAGTCCGCGCATGCGCGCCGCGTCGCGGAGCATCTCGGGACAGCGCATTTTCACCGCGAATTTACGGCAGAGGATTCTCTTCGCTTAGTGCCGGAACTTGGCCGCATTCTTGATGAGCCGCTCGCGGATGCTTCAATCCTTCCGACGCTTCTTCTTTCGCGTTTTACCAAAGAGCATGTATCAGTCGCTCTTGGCGGCGACGGGGGAGATGAATTGTTCGCGGGGTATCCGACTTTTTATGCAGAGCGTTACGCCGGTTTTTATGAATCAATGCCGGAGTTTGCCAAAAAATATTTTTTTCCGGCGCTTGTTCATCCACTTCCGGCCGGTTCTTCGAATTTCAGCCTGGATTTCAAAGCAAAAAAGTTTTTGGACGGTTTTACCGTTCCGCGCGCATATCGGCATATGGCATGGCTTGGAAGTTTCAATTCCGACGAGCGCGCTTGCTTATTCAATGATTTCGTGCGCGAAGAACTCTTGGGCGCGAATGCGTATGACGATATTGATTTCTATATGGCGGATGTTCGCGATATTGATCCCGGAAACGCGTTTTTATATCTTTATGAGCGGACGTATATGATGGACGGAGTGCTCGTGAAGGTGGACCGCGCGAGCATGTCGGTCGGGCTTGAAGTCCGCGCGCCCTTTCTCGACAAGGGCGTCGTCGGTCTTGCGCATTCGCTTCCGTTCAGTATGAAGCTTCATGGGTCCATGACAAAATATATTTTAAAGGAACTCATGCGCGATAAACTTCCGCCGGGCATCGCGGACAGGTCCAAAAAGGGGTTTGGCATTCCGCTTTCGGCATGGCTTCGCGGCGAACTTCGTCCGCTCTGCGAAGATCTCTTGTCGAAGCAGGCGATTGATGAGTGCGGCTTATTCAATTATGCTTATATTGAAACGCTTAAAAACGAGCATTTTAGTAAAAAAAGAAACCATCACAAGGAACTTTGGTCGCTTATGATGTTTTTTTTATGGCGTAATGCATGGTTTAATTAAATTGATATGAAATTATCGGTTATTATTCCGGTTTACAATGAAGAAGGCAACTTGGTTTCGCTTGCCGATGAGCTTCTCCGCGTATCGCGGATACTTCGCGTGGAAAGCGAGATTATATTTATCAATGACGGATCAACAGACGGAAGTTACCATATTCTGAAGAAGCTCGCGAACGAACACTTTATACGCGTGATAAACTTTGAAGGCAACTTCGGCCAGACCGCCGCGATGGCGGCGGGCATTGAAGCGGCAGAGGGCGAGATAATCGTTACCATGGATTCTGATTTGCAAAATGACCCGGCGGATATTCCGCGCCTGCTTGAGAAAATAGAAGAGGGCTTTGACGTGGTATCGGGATGGCGCAAAGACCGGCAAGACGCTCTTCTCAAAAGAAAACTTCCGTCATGGGCTGCAAATCGGATCATATCTTTTTTTACAAACGTGCGGCTCCATGATTATGGGTGCACGCTCAAAGCGTATCGTGCGCCGGTAATAAAAAGCATTCCGCTTTACGGAGAAATGCACCGCTTTATTCCCGCGTATGCATCATGGAAGGGCGTTTCAAAAATAGTTGAGATTCCGGTGAACCATCGGCCGAGAATTCATGGGACGACGAAGTATGGCTTATCGCGAACGCCGCGCGTCATATTGGATCTTTTGGTGTTCAAATTCCATCACAGTTTTCTCGACCGCCCGATACATTTTTTCGGGGGAGCGGGGATCATCATGCTTCTTTTGGGATTTGTTGCGGGAATATGGGCGCTTTATCTTAAGTTTGCGAGCGGTCTTTCTTTCATTTCAACCCCGCTCCCGCTTCTTGTTGTGTTTCTTGTTTTCATCGGAGTCCAGTTTATCTTGATGGGGATACTCGCCGAGATGTTCATTCGGCTTCATCAGGATTCCGGCAGGAAAAAAATATATAAGATTAAGGAAGTAATCAACTTTGAAAGAACATTCTAAAAAATTTATAAAATTTGTTTTTGTGGGGGCCGTTTCCGCCGCGGCAAACGTCGGATTTTTATACATATTTGTGGAAGTTTTTGCGTTGTGGTATCTTCTCGCTTCGTTTTGCTCTTTCGCCGTATCGCTCGTCATAAATTTTGCCTTAAATAAGGTATGGACATTCGAAGACCGCCGCGCACGCGGAACGACTGATCAATTCGGACGCTATATGCTTCTCGCAGTCGGGAATCTTGCTGTAAACGCTTTTCTTCTTTCTTTTTTGGTGGAGGTATTGCATCTATGGTATCTTGCCGCGCAGATAGTTGTCATAGGCATACTCGCGGTTCTTAATTTTATTGCATACCGTTTGTTTGTATTCCGTCCCAAAACGGAAAATAGCATGCCATGATAGAAAGAAAAAACGCCGAAAAATGCTTTATTGGAGGCATTTTTATGGTTTTGGGGGTTATATTGATTGTCGCGGGTTCTTGACAGATAGGTGTAGAGAGTCTATAATATAAGTGTTTTTCTTCAACAAAACAAGGAGGGCAAAATGCCCGAAGTAAATCTGTATACAATAATAAACGCCGGGAAAGGGAGTCCTGGTGCCACCGCGCTATTGGCCCTGGCCATGAATAAGTTAGGACCCGAAATAGTTCGGGATTTCCTCAATTCGGTTCCGGAGCGGGGCCCCGCTCTTTTCAAACGGTACGATGAGTACCGTAGGAAAAACTCGGGAAATATAGTGAATTTCGTCGAGTCCGTTCTCTGTTAACGGACGAAACGATTTTGGCGGTCGCAAGGTCGCTTTTTTTTGTTGATCGTCGTGACCCTATATGATACACTTTTGATACAGTATGGCGACTATTAAAAAAAGGATAAATATTACGCTTGCGCCCGATATGGACCGACTTCTTATGAACGCGGCGCGCCGCGATCGCGTGCCGCAGGCGACGAAGGCGGCATCGCTTTTAAGAATCGCTCTTGAAATCGAGGAAGATGAGGCATGGGATGCGATCGCGCGCGGAAGAAATACGAAGAATGCGCGTTTTATCTCGCATGAAAAAGCATGGGCGTAAATTTCAGCGTAAAATACCATGAGCGCGTGGTGCAAGAAGATATTCCTCGTTTAGAGGCTTCCGTTCGCGGACATGTAAAAGAGGCAATTGAGGCGCGGCTTATGACCGCTCCGGATTTGTATGGAAAACCTCTGCGGCGGTCTCTTCAGGGATATCGCAAACTGCGGGTTGGCGATTACCGCGTGGTTTTTAGTATTGAAGGCAAGACGGTAAAAATTCTGGTTATCGCTCATCGTTCGCGCGTATATGATAAGGCAGAAAAGAGAAAATAGGGTTTTATCGCCTCTTTACTTATTATCTTCCTGTGTGGTTATATACATAGCATGAATAAGCGTAAAATCTGCTTCGTCATCACCTCCGAAATACACTATGCGAGGAATCGTTTGGTGCTTAAGGAACTCAAGAAACGGCCTGATATAGAGCTTCAGATCGTCGTCGGCGCCGGCGCTCTTCTTGATTTTTATGGAGACGTTTTGCCGCTTCTTGAACGGGATGGTTTCCCCTGCCACGCAAAAATCGTGATGACCCTTGCCGGAGGGAGCCCCATTGCGATGGCAAAGACCGCCGGCGTCGGCATTATGGAATTCGCAACTGCGTTTGATAATCTCCGCCCCGATATCGTCATGCTCCGCGCCGACCGCTATGAGATGCTCGCCGCCGCGATCGCCGCGTCGTATATGAATATCACTGTTGCGCATATTGAAGGCGGTGACGTTTCCGGCACCATTGATGAGCATGTGCGGCACGCGATAACGAAACTCGCGCATATTCATTTCGCGACAAACGAACCGGCAAAGGAACGGATAATCCGCATGGGGGAGAACCCCGATTACGTGTGGAATTTCGGCAGTCCCGAGATTGAAATGCTCTCGCGCGGGGAATTGCGGTTTGACCGGAAGCGAATCAACGAAATCGGCGTTGGGAAAAATATCGACCTCAATGGCCCGTATCTTATTGTTATGCACCATCCCGTAACGACTGAAGTGGGGCGGAATCGAAAGCATGTGGAAGAGGCGCTTCATGCGGTGCATGAACTCGGCATACCAGCGGTTTGGTTTTGGCCGAATCCGGACGCTGGAACGGACGAGACATCGGAAGGAATCCGCGCATTCAGGGAACGTGAAAATCCGAAAAATATCCGCTTTATCAAGTACCTTTCGCCCGATGATTTTTTGGGCCTTCTTCACGGAGCGGCGTGTCTTGTCGGAAACTCCTCGGCGGGAATCAAAGAATGTTCTTTTTTGGGAATTCCGGTCGTCAATATCGGCACGCGGCAGGAGGGGCGGATGCGCGGAAAAAACGTTATTGACGTTCCATACGAGAAAGAAGCGATAAAAAAGGCGATTCTAAAACAGCGGAGCATCTCGGGCGGCCGATACGCTCCAGACCATGCGTATTACCAAAAAGGGACAAGCGCGAATATTGCCGAGAAACTCGCGACCGTGCCGCTCTACATGCAAAAAAAATTTCATGATTAAAACGCTTGGCGTCATCACGGCGCGGGGAGGGTCTAAGGGAATCCCGCGCAAAAATATTAAAGAGCTTATGGGAAAGCCCCTTATTGCCTATACCATTCTGGCGGCGAAAGGGAGCGCGCTTCTTTCGCGCGCAATCGTTTCAACCGATGATGCGGAGATTGCGGAAATTGCCCGTATGCATGGCGCGGACGTTCCGTTTATGCGCCCCGCGGAGCTCGCGGAGGACGCCAGTACTTCCATCGCGGTCGTTCAGCACGCGGTTAGCTGGATTAGAGAAAATGAAAATGAAATATATGATTACGTGATGATTCTCCAGCCGACCTCGCCCCTCCGTACCGCCGAAGATATTGACGCATGCATTAAGATTGCGGACGAAACGCATGCCGATTCGGTGATGAGTATGAAAGAGCTCGACGATTTTGCGCCCAAGAAAATACAGAAAATAGAGGACGGCATTATATTTCCGCTTTTTGAAGACGAAGGAAAAGCATCGGCAAGGCGGCAGGATCTCCCCAAAGCATACAAACGGAATACCGCGATTTATCTGACGAAAACGGATGTTATTATGACGGGGGATCTCTTCGGAAAAATTTCCCGCGCATATATTATGCCGGCCGAGCGTTCGCTTGACATCAACCGCCCGATTGATTTTGAGTTCGCGGAGTTTTGGCTTAAGAAGTTAAAAGTTAAAAATGAAAAATGAAAAATGACAATGTAAAAGTAGGAAATTTTTACTTTTACATTGTCGTTTTTCCTTTTTCGTTTTTCAATTTTAAATAAAATGAGAATCCTCAACACCATAGGAGAAATATACACCGACAGAGCCAAAAATATTTTGAGCTCCCTTGGCGATGTTCATTACAAAACATTATCGCAAAACGAGCTTGTTTCGGTTATTTCGAATTATGAGGGAGTGGTTATAGGTCTTGGGCTTACATTCGACGAGAACGTGCTTAAGAATGGAGATAAGCTTAAATTTATCGCCACCGCGACAACGGGGCTTGATCATATTGATACGGAATATGCGAAAAAACGCGGAATCGCCATATTGTCGCTTCGCGGCGAGAACGATTTTTTGGATACTATAACCGGCACTGCGGAACTCGCGTGGGGGCTTCTCATTGCGCTTTCGCGGCATCTTCCGCAGTCAATTGACTCGGTGAAAGCGCATGAGTGGGATCGCGAGAAATTTCGCGGGCATAATCTCTATGGAAGAACTCTTGGAGTCGTTGGTTTGGGGCGTTTGGGTAGATGGACGGCGCGATATGGGAATGCGTTTGGGATGAGGGTGATCGCATGCGATCCCCGTATTCCCCGAAGCGCGTTTGCGGAGGCGCACGCAGTGCCGAAGACGTTTGACGAACTCATTTCGGAGAGCGACGTCGTCTCCATCCATGTTCATTTGAGCGATGAAACAAAAAATATGTTTAATGGGGACGTTTTTAAAAAAATGAAGCCCGAGGCATATCTCATAAACACATCGCGCGGGGCAATCGTAAATGAGCCCGACCTTTTGTCTGCGCTTGAAAAAGGGGTGATCGCGGGCTACGGCGCGGACGTGCTCGCGGACGAAACGTCCTTTGGAAAAACATTTAAGTCAAATCCGCTTGTTGAATATGCCAAAACCCACAGCAACGTCATCCTCCTCCCGCATACCGGCGGTATGACTCATGAATCCCGCGAAGCGACGGATATTTTTATCGCGGAGAAGGTTGCGAAGTTTGCCAAAACGTGATACTTTTTTTGAAGTTCACCGGAGAAAGAAAGAATGAGTATTGTTCAGTTTTTTCGTGCGGAATGCACTCATGTTCCGTCTGCGACCATGGCGCTTGCCGCCGTCTGCATTATTATGTTCGTATTTCCAATTTTTGGGATTATTTCCCAGAGCGAGCTCGTATGGTGGTATGGGATGGCGCCCTCCTCTTTATTCAATGATAGGGACGTCTTTGTCGCCACGCGTCATTTTCCCCCAGAACTGACACTATTCACACACCCGTTTTTTCATGCGGATGTGACGCATTTGGTGAGTAACGCAATCTTCCTTTTGTTTTTCGGAAGTTTGGTCGAAAATAAGCTGGGGCATACTCGCTTCATCATTTTTTTTCTTTTATGCTCTGCATTTTCGGCATTTATGCTTGCAGTAAGCCAAAAAATTGGCGGGGTCAATCCGCTCATAGGCGCAAGCGGCGCGATATTCGGGCTTATGGGAGCCACGGTTAGATTTTTTCCAAAGTATAGGATTATGACAGGATTTGTCATATTCTATTTTCTTTCGCAATTTCTTGGACTTTTTTTCCACTCCGACTCAACGATCGCGCGGGTCGTCCATTTGACTGGTTTCCTGTTCGGCGTCGGTCTTGCCCCGTTTTTTGCCGTATTGGGGCAGAAGAGTGAGGGTCCGTTTGCATAGAGGCGACGGACTTTTTTATTTTTTGAAGAATGACGAAGCTACAAAATGTCACGGGAGTCCGCAGTAGGAAGGGTTTTCAAACATACTCTAGAGCATGTTCAAAAACTCTTGACTACTGCGAATTCATGTTGCGGGCTGCAAACGGCGGCTCGGAAAGACTCAAAATATCAACAATATTCTTCGCTT
>JAKEFN010000075.1 GCA_022616085.1 bacterium | reverse complement strand
TCAAATATGATCCACGGGGTGCATACGCCTTACGAAAAGAAGCTTATTATTGAAGGTATCGGCTTCAAGGCGGAAGTTTCCGGAAAAAATATTATTCTAAGCATCGGATTTTCACACAAAGTAACTGTTCCAATTCCTGACGGCATAACCGCGACGGTGGAAAAAAACGTCATTACAATATCCGGTATAGATAAGGAATTGGTAGGTCTTTTTGCCGCTCGCGTGCGCGCAAAAAAGAAGCCGGAGCCCTACAAAGGCAAAGGAATACGATACGAAAAAGAGATTATTCGCCGCAAGCAAGGCAAGAAAACGGCATAGCAGACGAATGCGTATGGATATCAATTTTACATAAGCCATGAAATCAAAATCAAAAATCAAAAATGAAAAGCGCATACGCCGGCACGGTCGCGTTCGGAGTATGATTTTCGGCACGGAAAATCGTCCGCGGCTTTCTATATATCGATCAAACAAGGCGATATTTGCTCAAATTATAAACGACAAAAAAGGGCAAACGCTCCTCTCCGTAAGCGACAAAGATTTTTCCGCAAAAACAAAGACGCTCCGCGCCGCTCTTGCAGGCAAGAAAATTGCGGAAGCGGCGGCGGGAAAGAAAATATCTCGCGTTATTTTTGACCGAGGAGGGTTCCGATATACCGGCAGGATAAAAGCGTTTGCTGACGGCGCGCGCGAAGGCGGCATGCAATTTTAGTATCATTTTAGTTTTATTTATTGATATCTGGCACATATATTATGGCTTCGGAAAAGAAAACAGAATTAGGGAAGAATATGAATGCAGGCGGTTTCGGCGCTTCTATGAATGCCGGAACCGTTTCAGCGGAAGGAAAAAAATTTTCCGGTGATTTTCCGAAAAGAAGAGGGGGAGGTCCGCAGCATGGAAGCCGGCGGGGTGGCAATCGTGAAGACGGCTTTCGCCGCGCGCGACCCGAGTTGGATCAAAAGATCATAAGCATTAGGCGCGTTACCCGCGTTGTCGCAGGCGGAAGGCGGTTCGGTTTCTCCGTTGCAATTGTATCGGGGAACAGGAATGGCCAGGTGGGAGTCGGGCTCGGCAAGGCGGGCAATACCGCTCTTGCGATCGAAAAGGCGACTCGCGATGCAAAGCGCAACATGATCGTCGTTCCTCTCACCGATGATAAGTCTATCGCGCATGAAGTTCAGGTGAAATTTGCGAGCTCTGACATTATTTTGATACCCGCAAAAGGGCGCGGCCTTGTTGCCGGAAGTTCCGTCCGAACCGTGCTTGATCTTGCGGGCGTTACGGATACAACCGCAAAGATTTTTTCGAGAAGCAAGAATAAGCTCAACAACGCTTTTGCCGCGCTTCGGGCGCTTGAGATGCTTTCAATCCCGAAAAAGAAGAAAAAAAATGACCACGGTGAAGCAAAAAAATCCGAAAAAGCAAAGAGTTCTGACGAAAAAGACGTGAAAGAAACCCGTCACGAACCCTCTATCTAATTTCCACTACTATTATGCAAATACATGAATTACAAAGGAATACTCCTCTGAAGAAGAAGAAACGCATCGGACGCGGCGCGACACGAGGCAAAACTTCCGGCAGGGGAACCAAGGGGCAAAAAGCCCGCGCGGGCAATCGCAAGCGTCCGGAGATGCGCGATGTTATCAAAAGAATGCCGAAACGGCGCGGCTTCGGAAAAAACAGAGGGCGAACGGTAAATGACGCAGTGGTCCGGGCTTTGCCGGTAAACGTCGGAGATATCGAACGCGTTGCAACTGCCGGAGACCTTGTTACCGCGGAGTGGCTTCGCGAGAAAGGGCTTGTTTCTTTTCGCCGCGGAAGCGCCGCGAAGGTGAAAATTCTTGGAAACGGGACTATTGCAAAAAAAATTTCCGTTGCGGGATGCGCTGTTTCGAAAGCGGCGCGCGAGAAAATAGAAAAAGCGGGAGGCACAGTAAACTAAAGACGAGAAACGAAGATCTGAACCATGGATAAACTCATTTATAAACTTAAGCTCATTTTCGGCGATTCTTCTCTTCGGAACAGAATTCTTTTTGTTATCGGCGCGCTCGCGCTTTTTCGCGTGCTTGCCGCGGTCCCGACTCCCGGAGTCGATCTGTTTCGTCTTGAATCATATCTCTCAAACAATCAGTTTCTCGGCCTTCTCAACATTTTTTCCGGCGGGGGCCTTTCTAACCTCTCTATCGTTATGCTTGGCGTTGCCCCCTATATTACGGCGTCAATCATTATGCAGCTCCTCACTGTCATGTCCGAGAAGCTTAAGGCGCTCTATCATGAAGAAGGCGAAGCGGGGCGGCGAAAATTCACCCAATATTCGCGGCTTCTCACCATACCGCTCGCGCTTTTCCAGGGATTCGGACTGCTTTTTATTCTTGAACGGCAGGGAATTCTCGAGCACCTCACGAGCATGGACAGGATTGTGAATATTCTCGTCGTTACTGCGGGCTCGCTTCTTCTTATGTGGATCGGGGAGCTTATCACCGAGTTCGGAGTCGGAAATGGCGTATCACTTATTATTTTTGCGGGTATTATCGCGGGACTCCCCACAACCCTAAGTCAGGTTCTTTTTACTTTTGATCCTTCGCAAATTCCTTTATACATCGGTTTTTTGGCCGCCGCGGTGGCGATTATTGCGGGAGTTATTGTCGTAACCGAAGCGGAACGCCCTATTCCCATTACATATGCAAAACGCGTGCGCGGGTCGAAAGTGTATGGCGGCGTCTCGACATATCTGCCCCTTCGGGTGAACCAGGCGGGAGTTATTCCAATTATCTTTGCGCTTTCAATACTCCTTTTCCCGCAGATGATTTTGAATTTTCTTTCGGGAATCGAGAGCGAAGCCGTGAGCGCGGTTTCTGGTTTTATTTCGACCATCCTTAACAACGGTATCGTGTATTCGCTCCTTTATTTTATTTTGGTATTTCTCTTTACCTATTTTTATACCGCAGTCACCTTTGAGCCGGAATCAATCGCAACGAATCTCCAAAAAAGCGGCGCGTTCATTCCGGGAGTGCGCCCCGGAAAAACAACCGCCGAACATATCGGGCGCATTGTCGGGAGGATTACCCTTATGGGCGCGACATTTCTCGGGCTTATTGCGGTTTTGCCGCTTGCGATGCAGGCGGTTACGGGCTTGACCGCTCTCGCCATCGGTGGCACCGCGCTCCTCATCGTGGTATCGGTCGTTCTCGATCTTATAAAAAAGATTGACGCGCAGGTCTCAATGAGGGAATATTAAGAGAGAAGCGCCTTATGCAGGAGGGAAAATTGATATTAATTATCGGACCATCAGGCAGTGGCAAAAGTACGCTCATTGAATATATTCGTGCGCGTTTTCCGGAGATTGTGTATCCGACTTCATGCACGACGCGCGCGCGACGCGACGGGGAAAAGGAAGGAGACGTCTATCATTTCGTCGGCATTGACGAGTTCAAAGAGCGGGAGTCGCGCGGAGAGTTTCTTGAGACGGCTTCGTATGGCGGTCATTGGTATGGAACCCTCAAATCAGAGATTTTTCCCGCGCTTGAATCGGGCAAAGTGGTATTGCGGGAAGTGGAAGTCCAAGGAGCGCGTCTTATAAAGGAGCGAATTCCAAGAGAGCGCCTTGTCATTATTTTTATTGACAGCGGGTCTTGGGAAGAACTTACCAAACGGATTACAAACCGCGCAAAAATCAGCCATGAGGAACTTGAAAAAAGAAGACGCCGGTACGAGGATGAAATATCTTTCAAAGAGTCGGCGGATTATATCGTTCGCAACTCGGAAGGGCATATAGAGGAGGCGAAAAATGAGATTGCAAAAATTATTGGAACAATTATCGGATAATTTAGGAATCGAAAAATGAACAGCGCAATAAGCAAAAAATTTTCTTGCATTGTTTTTACCGGAAAACCGTATAGCGGTAAGGGTACACAGGCGGGTCTCCTTGCCGACAAGCTCCACTACGAGCTTTTTTCAACAGGAAATGCGTTTCGCGAACTCAAAAAACAGGATACGACCTATGCCAAACGGATTAGTGAGACAATAGATATGGGAGGACTCATGCCGTGGTGGGCGCCCTTTCATATGTTTCTGGGCGTTTTGATACGGTTTCGTTCCGGCGATGGCGTGGTTTTTGAAGGAGTGGGGAGGTCGTTGGAAGAAGCGCGTCTCTTTGAAGAAGTGACGAAGTGGCTTAGCATTCCTTATATAGTCGTAGATCTTGAGGTTTCGGATGAAGAGGCGACTCGTCGGGCTGAAAAAAGAAAAGTGACGGAAATGCGGGAAGATGATCACTACGTTCCGACACGACTCTTGAACTATAGGAACATCAGTGCGCCCGTGTTCGACTATTTTTTATCTATCGGAAAAGCGGTGAGAATAAGCGGAATCGGATCGGAAGAAGATATACATAAAGAAATTATGCGCATCATTGAGGAAACTGCTCTAAAGTTGAAATGAATATTTACTCAAAAGATGAACTGTCAATTCTCCGCGAAGGGGGAAAACGGTTAGCCGAAATTCGGGAGAAAGTCGCGGCGCGGGCTGTTCCCGGCGTAAAAACGAAGGAACTTGACGCGTATGCGAGAGAGCTTATAGAAGAAGCGGGCGATACTCCCGCTTTTTTGAATTACCGGCCCGATGGCGCGGATTACCCATATCCCGCGGCTTTGTGCGTTTCGGTGAATGATGAAGTGGTCCACGGCATTCCGGGGGAGAGAATTCTTGAAGACGGCGATATTGTCGGACTTGATTTTGGCGTAAAGCATAAGGGGTTTTTTACCGATTCGGCGATAACTGTTCCGGTTGGAAACATTTCGCCTATTGCGTGGAAGCTCATTGAAGATACGCGCGAAGCGCTCATGCGCGGGATTGGCGCGGCACGGGGAGGCGGAAGGATCGGAGATATCGGATACGCGGTTGAGTCTTTTGCGCGACCTCTCGGGTATGGAATTGTCGAGATACTCGGCGGGCATGGCGTGGGGCATCGCCAACACGAAGAGCCCTACATTCCGAATATCGGACGCCGCGGGACGGGACCGAAGCTTATGTCCGGCATGGTGCTTGCCATTGAGCCCATGCTTAACCTGGGGACTGAAAAAGTGATGCTCGGGAAAGATGGCTATGCATGGCGAACAAAAGACGGATCGCTCTCCGCTCACTTTGAGCATACGATACTTGTTACTGATAGCGAAGCGGAAATACTTACATAAATAATGAAAAGAGTG
>JAKEFN010000074.1 GCA_022616085.1 bacterium | reverse complement strand
CGAAGAATATTGTTGATATTTTGAGTCTTTCCGAGCCGTCGTTTGCAGCCCGCAACATGAATTCGCAGTAGTCAAGAGTTTTTGAACATGCTCTAGATAAACTTACCTATGAGAGATGCTTAGAGACAAGTTTCGTCATCTCGAACATGTTGACGGTTTTTTTGCCAGCAAAAACGGCTTTCAATTTTTCATCAGCGTTGATATTGCGCTTGTTTTTTTCGTCCTGAAGCCCGTTCTTTTTGATATAAACCCATAACTTTTTAACAACCTCGGACCGCGGCAGGGGTCCTTTGCCCACAACCGCCGCAAGCTCGGAGCTTACCGTGAGCGGTTTCATAAACGCTGAACCTCCTTTTCCTTTTCCCTTGGCCTTCGTTTTTGTCTTTGCTTTTGCTTTTGCTTTTGTCACTGCTTTTTTAGCCATATATTTATTTTATGAATTAATAATTATTACCATAATACCATACTGCACGGATTTTAAGGAATATGCCCTCGGGAACATCTAAAAAGCCCCAGGCGTGTTGCGAACATGTTATCACATTTTTTACCTTATATTAATCTTATCTAAATGCCATTGGCAGAGATCCGCAACGGGCATTGTCGAAGGAAACCCAAGATACTCAAAAAGCTTCTGAACATAAGGGTCGAAATCAGAAATATAAACATTAGTCCCCATCCCTGAAAAAAAATCAAGATTAAGTTCCCACAGTTTTTCGGATAATACCATTTCAGAGGATGGCGGGATCGACGCGCGTGAGACAAGAGAAACATACGGCTGAAGATACGGAGCGCGTGCCACAGCCCCGCTCGGAAGACCGACGACAAGCCCGCTCGCTCTTGACCCAAGTATGAAATCCCGCAGATCAACAACATCAAACGCTTCCTGATTAAATGAACCAGGATGGCGATGCAAATACATCCCGTGGGAATAATCCATCAGTGTCCGCATCTTTTTTATTTTTATATTCTCAGGCAGTATGCCCATCAACATATTAATGGTGCCCCCCGTGGCAATATCGTCGTCAAGCAAAGTATATTCTCCCGACTCAATAGCATTAATCTGCATTTCAACATCTGGAAATCCGGGTCGTCCAACGAGCTTTGACGGGCGCAGTTGACCATCACATAAATAAAAAAGACGCGATAAATTGACCCCCATCCCTTCGTTTGTACACATATCAAGATTCAAAACACGTTCGTTCTTTTTCAGTTGTTCCACATATCTCATTTGTTCGTCTAAGCCATATGCGCGTATTTCTACTTGAATGGGGAGGTCCGGCATGAGAACATGGGAAAAAACATTACGCAGTGCCTGTGCAAACCGTTCTTTGAATATCTCCTTTGCGGTGAAGACTTTTCCGGCACCGAATTTTTCGATCCAGGGACCCAACGCCCACATATCTTCATCGCGTATAATATAAAGCCGCTCCGGTTTTAATGTCATACTTTCAGCAAGCAAGAGATTCTTTCGCCATTTAAAATAAACACTACTTACTTCTTCAGGCATCAAATTTGCCTTCCATTTCCGCGCGGCAGAAGAAGACGCGTCGGCATAGCTTGAAAGATTCTCCGTAAAGATAATACGCGGATTGTCTTGAACACCCTCTTCGTCGCGGACCGAGAATCGTCCGGCGCCATCGCGAGCGATGCAAACGCACCCGCCGCGATTTATAAAAATCCGAGAAAAAGCCGCGTTGTCAGCGCCAAAAACATAAAAAATATCAATTGGCGTATCATATTTAATATAATAATTGAGATAGTCTTTAAGACGGGTGATGACATCGGTAAAATTTATATCGGTATGAACGAATCGGCACTCCCATGGATCGACCAAAAGCCAATCGCTGTATTGCGTCGCCATCTGTGCAAGGTGTATACGATGGTCGTTATTAAGCTCCCCCTCGCCACCATATTTAGTGCTGACATAATCATCATGTGACGGCGAGAAGTATCCGCCGACGACCTTGAATCCACGCCTGGTAAGTTCTTCTCTTGCCACCTCAAGCATAGCGATATGCCCGTGATGAATTGGGGAAAAACCACCCGTCGTCAGAAGAACGATGGGGGTCTCGCCTTTTGAGACATTCGAGAGGTTATCCATCACCTTATGAAGGGGCGTAGTCATGAAGCCAGGCGAAAACTCAAGACGGTCCGTTTCATTAGGCTTGATCTTATCCACAAAAAAACCCGATTCATAAAGGTATGGAAGCGAAGCGTTGCGCCGATACAACTCAGCATACCAGGGGTCGCGGAGTATTTTCCATGCCAGATGGGGCACCTCTGCAAAATCAGAAAATCCGCCAAGCGTCTTTTGATAGGCCGCGTCTACTTCTTCCCGCGCCGCGCCCGGACTAACCCCCAAAGCGCCATAAAGATCAGGCGGGGTTTCAAATGTCGGTTGTTTTGCTATTAATCGAGGCCACATGGTACGAATACTATATCAGTCCGAAGAATAATCTTTTCACCTTCTCCCGAAATTTCAAGGGAATCATGCAGGGTGCGATGGTCAAACATAATGCCTTCCCCTGGTTTAGGATCGATGCGAAACAGGACTTCATCTTCAGATGCGAAGCGCCGCCAATCCGAATAATCTTTTTCGCCGCGCGATACATCAATCTGCGGATCACGGATGAATCGAGTTTGCCCGCCGGTTACATTCTTGGATTCAAGATAGAGAACGAGGCTCATGAGCGTTTTGTGTCCATTCGGATAGGCATAGGGCGCATCATAATGGGGAACGAGCAATCCCCCGCTCGTATATCTGATGAAACGAAAAAGTGGACTAATGCCGATAGCTCTCCACACATAATGATCATCCCAGTCAGTTGACGTATTGTCAGACATGATACGCACGGCGTTCATGTGCGGTGAGATTCTTTTCCATAGAACACGAGCAAGATCAGAACTGAATGTTGAAACGCGGAAAGACCCGATCTTGTCGCCTTCTTTATAATGCGCAACGATCCCGTCAATGCCGACCGGCAACCACCCGTGGTTATTCGCCGATTCCAGAAGAATGTGAAGTTCCTTCTCGGATAAAACATCATGAAGTTTATACCCTTCGCCTTTTTCAAGGGGTAGCGGCTCAACCTTCGTTTCGGGGATATGCGAATAAAATTCCGGCCACAGAGCATCGCTCAACAGAAATGCGTTCACAAAAAATTCTTTTCCTCGCGGGTCGCTGTCAACCTTATCCCAGCCGGTCTTCCAACCGCCCGGCACGCCGCTTTCCAAAATATCAAGATGATATGCGGGCGATCCGACAAAATACTTATGGCCGTTATATCGATGGAGATCTTCGAGCCGCCCGCCCAAAATGTCGTATTGTTCTTTCGACTGTTCATCCAATCTCTGCAGATACGCCTGACGATCAAAATCACTTTCAAGCGATTTGAGCAGAAGAAAAAGCTCGACAAAGTCATAGGGAGCTCCAAACACTTCCTCATCCGTCCGACCGTCAAACATATCGCCGGTCGGTTTTACTTCAAGAATGCTCTGGGGCACACCAAGATATTCCGCCACGCTTCGCACCTCGCTCTTATGAAGGTCGCTCACAATCTGGACATCGACCATGCCATCGCTTGCTTTGCCGACATAACCAAGATAAGCGCCCTCGTCACGATTGGTAGTCCCGCACACGATCGCGGGCATACTAGCCTGCGACATAAGACTCGTAGTGTAATATATAGCGGGCGTCCGAATATAAGAAACAAGCTGGCCGGAAGCCCAATTGTCTCCCTCTACGCCAATACCGCCATCAACCGCGCTTTTGAGTTCCGTGAACGGCCCTGTCAGATCAATCACTATACGGGTCAACCCAAACACATCTACGAGCTCCTGTCCGCGGTCAGTCGCCTTGTCCTGATTCGTTGTAAATTCAGGTTTAAATATTGGCAAAGAAATCGGTATGATTTTTTCAATCGGCGACCCTTTTTCCTTGGAGGCATAATGAACCAGCGCGAGGGTCGCGGCGGAATCAAGACCCCCGCTTACGGCAATGATGCACGACCGCAGATTAAAACGGCGCATATACTCATTGAGAACCCGCGCCTTCGCATGAATATAAATCTCCGCGTTGAAATTACGGCGCTTCCGCAAATCTTGAAGCACCTCTTTCAACGGCTGCCGCAATTCTTTCAGGGATTGTTCAGTATGAAATTTCATTTTTTTATCGGGCATCATTCATCGCGCGCACAATAGCGAGAGCTTCACTGTCCACAAGCACCGCCTTATGGCTCAACTGGCGCGCAATATTAGATATCTCGGTACAACCCAAAATGACACACTGCGCTCCTCTGCTCATAAATGAATCAATCAAAGAATTGATGCCGCCAATATGGTTTATTGTAACACTACCCCCCATAACGGCCAAAATCGCCTCATTGACAGACTCCTGTTCCTCAAGAGAAGTATTGATTACCGCAATACCCGCTTCTTCAAACGGCTTTGTATAAAGTCCGACATTCCGCGACACCTCTGAACTGATTATAGCCACCCTCGTATAACCATCCGATTTTACCTGATGCACGGTCAATTCTATTAAATTTATGATTGGTGTTGTTATGCTTGCCTGGAGTTCGTCAAAAAAATAATGGACCGTGTTGCAATCAATGATAATAATATCCGCCCCCGCCTGTTCCAGTTTCGTGAGCCCGTTTTTCAACTGATTTACGATTTTTTTGCGCTCTTCGCCATTCTCCGAAAAACCGCGATGATCAAATCCGGTGAGGGGCAGGCTATATAAAATAACTGCCGGAAAATCAACATCTTGAACGCACATATATTTTTGCTGGCACATTTTAGTCAGTTCAACATATGTATCAGCACTCGCGACAGGTCCCATTCCCCCCAAAATACCGATTGTTTTCCGAAACATGATAAGTTTTATTATATTCATTCCGTAGAAAATGAATACTCCCATAGGTAACAACAACGATTGTTTAAATTATTCTGCACGAAAAAATCCTCCTTACCGCCCCTGGCGGCTTCAATCTACCCGGCGCTTTTGGTAAGATAATCAGTTCCCAGCAACTTTATACTGCGTTCCGCGTTTTGTTTTTGGTCGGATTCGCGTCCCTCTAACAAATACGCACGATGTTTTTCAAGAGACTCGATAAATTTTTGTCTTAATTCCTCATTAGGATGAGTTCGAACCCTTTCCGCGAGATTCTGCAGTGCCCCGGTGCCCAATATAGCAAAAACTGCTTTCTGTAGATCTCGGTCGCGTGTATCCCGCCCCTCAATTTTTGTAAGCGCCTGCGTAAGTCTTTCTGCGTCCGGACCCTCGAGCGCGCCCAAGTTTTTGTCCTTTTTTATTTCGGCTATCTTTTGCGCGTCACATATTGCGCGAGCACCAAGAGCGTTCGTGAAATCATCCAATGAAAACCGTCCCTGGCAAAATTCAAAAAGGAAAAAAGCGGCTTCGGTATCAAGGGGTTGATACTTTGTTCGAATAGCCGCAATATTCGTATTTGTTTGGGTAATCGCATCCTTGAAATCCCGAATGAACTTATCGGCGTACGCCCCAAGGTCAGACAAAGACGTAATTTCTTTAGATTCTTTCAGAATTTTTGCAACATTTCCAATATCAGAACCCATTTGAAGCAACTGCTCGATAAGCATTACAAGAGCAGTTTGGTATTCTTTAAGATTTATCCCCGACTCCAAATGTTCCCTCAAGTCAGTCAGCGAGCTTGGCGGTCTGCCCTGTTCAATATCAATGCGCATATTTTCATATATATCCGTTATATGCTTATTAAGGATATGGTCTTTGCCGGCAAGTTCTACGGCGTCATTTTTTTCAATCGTAGCCATATTATTCTGGCTAGGCATATTATTTTCTGAAGTCATGGACGATGTAAACTAAAATGTGTTTAAAGATGAAGTATACGGAGTATAGTTACAAACATATCACTATTATATACTTTTTGCGCTATAATGTCGCGTTTATTGCTTATCTTGACAAAACAAACAAGTTCAAAAGTTTGAGAGTGTTCTAAGTACGCAACCGCGTAAAGACTTGCTTGCGCTTTTTCCGCACGACTTCTTGGCGAAGCCGCGTGGACTTGCGCAAGCAAGTCTTTACGCGGCTGCCGGGCTAGGGCTGGAACGTCGCTCGTCCCTCGCTCCCACGAAACCCTCGGTTTCGTGAACTTCCTCCTCGGGAAAACTACAGTTTTCCCGACCCCTTTCACTGTTCGAGTCCTAGCCCCGCATTTTTTCACTATGTTCAAAACTGCCGGGCTAGGGCTCGAACCTAGATAAATGGAGCCAGAATCCATTGTCCTACCATTAGACGACCCGGCAATATTACTTATTCAACTATACTCTCTGAACGAAATCAACTCTTGAGGCAGAATTCCTGCCAGAGTAGGGCTATTTCAAACGCAAAATCAAATGTCCGCCAAAGCTTACCGTAAATAAAAAACGAGGCATTATTGCCTCGAATGAAGAAACTTTCGCCCCCGATCCATCGCCGATACGCTTCCCCTCGCTATACGGCAATAATTTGGTATTCTTATGCATACAAAAGACGTGGTTATGGCTGGTAATTAAGACTTACCAAATCATACCGCGTCTTTTGCGTTTTCAAGGTGCGAAAGTGTTACTAACCCGATTGTAATGTACACAAAACCTTGCCAAAAAATTAAAAACATGATATGAAAAAAGAGGCTCACGACAAGAGCGGAGGAAAAAATGTTTAGCAGAGAAACATATAGAGGGCGGCGTTCACGCCTCATAGAGCGCGCGGGTGCCGGGATTGCTTTTATCCCGACCGCGCGCGAAAAAATAAGAAATCACGATATCCCGTTCCCGTTCCGCCCGGATAGTAATTTTATCTATCTTACCGGATTTGCGGAACAAGATGCGGCGCTACTTCTCATTGGAGGAAAAAATCCGCGAAGCATCCTTTTTTGTATGACGCCCGACCCCGAAGAAGCGGTCTGGGTTGAGGCGCCCGTAGGGCCGAAAGCCGCAAAAAAAGCGTTCGGTTTTGACGAAACGCATAATATTGCGAAATTGGACGAGATTTTCGACAGAGAACTCGCAAAACTCCGCCGAAATGATACGCTCTGGTATCCGGTCGCGGAAGACAAGGAATGGGACGCGTGGATACTCGAACGCATAAATAAACAATTACGGAAAAGTCGCCAAAGCGGTTTCGAAACGCCCGCAATCCGCGACGTGCGCATACCCTTGGGCGACATGCGGCGCGTGAAGTCCGAGGAAGAAATTTCAGTGATAAGAGAATCGGCGCGAATCGGCTGTATCGGCCACCATATCGCACTTTCTAAACGAAGAGCATGGAGCCAGTTCATGAGAGAAAGCAATCTCATGGCGGAAATTACGCATACATTTGAACGTTACGGCTGTGCCCACTCATATCCCCCTATTGTCGCCGGGGGCAAAAACGCCTGCATTCTGCATTATACGACGAATAGCGACCCCTTGCGCCACGGCGACCTCGTGCTCATTGACGCGGGGTGCGAGCTTAATTACTACGCTTCGGATATTACACGGACGTTTCCGATAAACGGAAAGTGGAGCCCCGAACAGCTCGCCGTCTATAAAGCCGTGCTTGCCGCCCAAAAAGCGGGCATTGCCGCGGTGAAGCCCGGGGTGCGCTATGACGTTCCGCACAAAGCGGTTGTCCGCGTCCTTGGGAGAGAGCTCGAAAAAGCCGGGGTCGTAAAGAGCGCAAAGGAATTCGTAAAACAGACGCTTGATCCGAATGTCCCTGATTTCAAGAAAATTTTCCCTCACCGCACCGGCCACTGGATGGGGATAGACGTCCACGACGTTGGCGGGTATTTTGACTCTGATGGAAAGCCCCGAAAATTGGAAAAGGACAATGTGCTCACTATTGAGCCGGGCGTGTATCTTCGGGAAGATCTCTGCAAAGAGCTCGGAATTCCCAAAAAGTTTTGGGATATCGCCGTCCGTATCGAAGACGACGTGCTCGTTACCGAAAACGGCCATGAAGTCCTCACCGCCGACGCGCCCAAGGACCCTGAAGATTTAGAATTTTAAGACGTTAAGTCCCGCCCTGCGGGACTTTTTTGTGCTCTAACCTTTCTTTTTCAAAACCGAGAGAACTTGCGCAGAAATTTCCGCCGGAGTCGTATTCGCCTTTACCATATATGCGGCCGCTCCGCCCTGCATGCCCCGATCGATATCTTTTTTCTGGCTTAAATTCGAAATAATAACGACTGGTATGTCCTTGTGCGCGGGGTTGTTTTTGAGTTCGTCAAGAAAAGTAAAGCCGTCTATGCCGGGGAGCATGACGTCAAGGCAAATCGCGTCAACATGATTGCCCTCCAAAATATTCCGCGCATTGACGACATCAATCGCCTGATAAACTGTGAGATTCTCGGCGCGCATGCGCTGCGCCAAAAGATTTCCCAAAAAATGATCGTCCTCAACAAGCAGTATGGTCGGCATAGAACGATTTTCTTCCAAAGAATCTTTTTTTGCTTCAAGAGGGGTGTCCATGGACTTTATAATACTAAAAAAACGCGTAAACGACAACGAACGCGTGGGGACAGAGGGGAGAAACATTTTTTGCGAAAAAATTGCAAAATCAATATATATTTTATATAATAACGGAGTTATGAAAAAACCTCTATTCGGAGACGGTAAAAAGAAAGAAAAAAAAGAGGATCCCGAAGATAAGAGCGGGCAAGGGCTTGCGAGCAACGCCGCAAGCATTATTTTTATTTTCTTTTTTCTTGCGGTCGCCTATATGCTTTTTTCCGGCGGACAAGAAAAAACGGAAGAAATGGCGCTTTCCGAGCTCGCCGAAAAAATAAAAAGCGGACAGGTGGAAAAAATCTCGGTGGAAGGAGACGATCTTATTATAACGCTCGAAGGAGAAGAAAAGAGGAAATCAAAAAAAGAGGTTGAAACCGCTCTTTCAGAGACGCTTGCAAACTACGGTGTAGACCCCGAGGAGCTCGCCGCGGTGGAAACCGAGATAAAGAACCCGACAAGCGTCAGCTATTGGCTCCTTAACATTCTTCCGTTTCTCCTCCCTATCGTTTTTATTGTTCTTTTCTTTTGGCTTATTTCACGGCAAGTAAAAGGCGCCGGCATGCAAGCCTTTACATTCGGCCAGTCCAAGGCCCGTTTCATCGATCCCAAAGACAAAAATCAGCGAGTAACATTCAAGGATGTCGCGGGCGTCAAAGAAGCGAAGGAAGAACTCACGGAAATTGTCGAGTTTTTGAAAAACCCCAAAAAATTCCATGACATCGGGGCGCGAATACCAAAAGGCGTTATCCTTATGGGCGCACCAGGGACGGGAAAAACGCTTGTCGCGCGGGCGGTTGCGGGCGAGGCGGGCGTGCCGTTCTTCCATTTGTCGGGCTCCGAGTTTGTCGAAATGTTCGTGGGCGTCGGAGCTTCTCGCGTAAGGGATCTCTTTAAACTCGCCAAAAAAACCTCGCCGGCAATTATTTTTGTCGACGAGATAGACGCTGTCGGCCGCGTCCGCGGAACCGGCATCGGCGGCGGCAATGACGAACGCGAACAGACGCTCAATCAAATTCTTGTCGAAATGGATGGGTTTGAACCGAACGAAAAAATAATCGTCATGGCGGCGACGAACAGGCCGGATGTTTTAGACCCCGCGCTCATGCGCCCTGGGCGTTTTGATCGAAGAATTATCCTCGAGCTTCCCGACATTGCAGACCGCGAAGCGATCCTCAAAATTCATGCCCGCAAAAAACCGCTTGCCGAAAACGTAAACCTCAAGGTAGTCGCCCAGAGAACCCCCGGTTTTTCCGGTGCGGACCTC
The DNA here is from genome assembly GCA_022616085.1 of bacterium. Taxonomy (GTDB): domain Bacteria; phylum Patescibacteriota; class Minisyncoccia; order Phycocordibacterales; family JAKEFN01; genus JAKEFN01. The sequence goes on along the minus strand of JAKEFN010000074.1, from coordinate 11,389 downwards.
TATTCTCTCATGAATGAGGGCGCGATACTCGCGGCAAGAAACGACCGCAAACAAATCCTTCAAGACGACCTCCTGCGATCAATAGAAAAAGTCTTGCTCGGTCCGGAACGCAAAAGCAAACTGCTCTCTTTGGATGAGAAAAAAATAACGGCGTATCATGAAGCCGGACATGCGGTTGTTTCGTCGGCGCTTCCCTACGCCGATCCGGTGCACAAAATCTCCATTGTCTCGCGGGGGCATGCGGCGGGATATACACTGAAACTTCCCGACGAAGAAAAACGATTCCAGAGCAAACGGGAATTTCTTGATAATATCGCGAGTATGCTCGGCGGCTATGCTGCTGAACGAATGATTTTTGACGATCTGACGACCGGACCGTCGAACGACATCCAAGTCGCCTCGGCGCTCGCGCGCGACATGGTTACAAAATACGGCATGTCGGACACGATCGGGCCTGTCGCCTTTGAACGCATGGCGGGACGATCGCCTATGGGCGCGACGTTTGAAGAATTCGATTACTCGGAAGATGTCGCCGCTTTAATTGATAGGGAGGTAAGCGCTGTCATGAAAACGCAGATGAAACGCGCTGAAGAGGTGCTCCTTGAGCACAAAAGCGCCCTCCATGCGGTCGCGACAAAACTTCGAGAGGTGGAAACGATCGAGCGGGAAGAATATGAAAAAATACTTGAGGCAGAGGGTATAAAAATAAATAAAAACAAAGACGCAGAAAAAACGCCCCCTGAAGATAATAAATAACTTTGCCCCATCAAAAAATAAAAATAAAAACCCGTAGAATCGGGTTTTTATTTTTTGAGAGGATTATTATTTTCTCTTCTTTGTGGTCCTCTTTGCGGCCTTTCTTTTGGGGGCCGCTTTCTTTGCGGTCTTTTTCTTTGTTGCCGCTTTTCTTTTTGTCGCCATAGTAGTTATCTTTAAGAGTTTATTTTTAAATGTTACACGCAACTGCTTTTCGACCTGACTTTTTTCATCAAACGGAATCTCGCGTTTAATGAAAGGCAGCCGCATCACTCACTTTTATTATCGCAGTATTAAGAAATAAAAAAAATATATTTTTGACAAATAGTGTGGATAACTTTCAAATTTAAAAAAACAAAATATACGCAGCGAGCATTATCGTTGTATGTATCATAAAAAAACAAACGTATCATTCCACTATCTTCACCTCGGGTTCAAGTGTGATGCCGGTCTTTTCATAAATTATTTTTTGCATCCGTTCGGCAAACGCGAGAATTTCGGATGCGGACGCGCCGCTTTCGTTTACAATCACAAGCGCTTGATTTTTATATGCGCCGACATTTCCTTCGCGGTATCCGCGAAATCCTCCAACATGGTCAAGAAGCCATCCCGCGGAAATTTTTACGGCATCGCCATGAGGAAAAAATTTCACATCCGGATGCTTCTCCTTCAATTTCTCGATATCATAAACGCTGACGACCGGATTTTTGAAAAAAGACCCCGCGGTTCCAACCTCCCTCACATCGGGAAGTTTTCGGGTGCGAATAGCAATCACCGCATCGCGCACATCCGAAAGCGCCGGCGAATCGTTTCTCCGTTCCTCAAAGTAATCTTTCACGTCACGATATGAAATATTTACGGAACCTTTAGAGGAAAGGCCGAAAACAACGCGGGTAATGATATACTTCCCTCCGGCGGGAGATTTGAAAAAACTATCTCGATACGAAAACATGCAAGCTTCTTTAGAAAAAATTTCAATCTCCAATGTTTCCGTATTCAGAGTCGAAACCTCCACAATAACATCTCCTGCTTCCGCGCCATACGCGCCGATATTCTGAACCGGCGCGGCGCCAACCGATCCCGGAATAAACGAAAGGTTCTCAAGACCGTAAAATCCGCGCGCGACAGTACCCCCGACAAAATTATCCCAGTGCTCGCCCGCACCCGCCGAAACCGCCGTGATCCCGCCCTTTTCTTTTCCATACGCAATGCCGCGAATGTTCATTTTTATGACGAGTCCCGGGAACCCTCTATCCCCAAACAAAACATTTGATCCTCCGCCAAGCACAAAAAAAGGGATGTTTTTTTTGCGCGCATATGAAATAATATCTCTCAAATCATCCTCGCTCTCGGCAACAGCAAAAAATCGCGCCCTCCCTCCGGCACGAAACGTCGTGTGATGAGCCAATGAAATATTTTCCTCAAGATGCATATTTATACGACAAAACGGCAGTCCTGCTCATACAAGGGCGGCGAGTGCGGGCTCCTAAATAAATGATCTTAATGTGAGTGCAATCGCCGACCCTCTATGAGCGAGACTGCCGCCCATACCTTTCATTATGCACTCTCCATGGAGATACGCAAATCCCGCCTTTCGGCGGAACTTGCGCAGATCATATATCGCTGAAGCTGCTCTTTCTTTCGAAAGAAACACTCACATTGCCATGTTAGCAAAATAAAAAAATTTTGTCAAGGACTCCTGGTGGATATCCCGATAGCCAGTCGTTGCGCGGCGCATAGCGCATTTGATATTATAGATACCGTAAAGAGCATTCTTCTTATTTAATTAACCATCAATTATCTATGATTCTCACACACGATGTCATTTTGGACGAAATCGAAAAGAAAAACATTATCATTGACCCTTTGGACAAAACGCTCGTGGGACCCGCCTCCATAGACCTTCGCCTTGGCAATCTCTTTCGCACCTTCAAAAAACAAAGCTCGGTGTTCCTCATAACCGAAGACTCGCAATATGAAATGGTTACGGATCTTCTTGAAATCAAAGACGGCGAGCAGGTCATCCTCAAACCCGGCGATACTATCTTGGGCGTTACACAGGAAAAAATCACCATATCTCCATCGATCGCGGCCTGGATTCAAGGACGGAGCAGATTTGTGCGCCTCGGACTTGGAGTCCATATCGTTTCCGGTTTTGTCCAACCTGGCGTTTCAAATTTTCAAATGCTTGAAATTACAAACTTAAGCCCCTCATCTTTGAGTATTTATCCGGGGCTTCGTATCTGCCAGCTTGTATTCGAACGATGCGAAGGAGAGGCCACATACGGCGGTAAATTCACTCTTTAATTCTTTCCTTTCTTTTTTTCCTGCATGGAGAACATAAAAACTAGAAGCGGGGATGCAAAAAATATAGACGAGTAGGTTCCAGCAATAATGCCTATCGAAAGCGCGAGCGCAAAATATTGCGTTGATGCGCTCCCGACAAAATAAAGGGCGAGGAGCGCAAGAAACACCGTAAGAGACGTGTTGATAGAACGGGTATACGTCTCTGCGAGGCTTGCGCCCACAGTGTCTTCAAAACCCCGCTTAAGGCGTTCGTCTTTATTTCTCTTCAAATTCTCGCGGATACGGTCAAATACGACAATCGTATCGTGCACGGAAAAGCCGAGTATCGCAAGAAGCGCAGTGACAAAAAGCGAATCAACCGAGATACCGGGGTATATGCTCCCCAAAATGGCGAATACGCCGGTGGGGACAAGAATATCGTGAATAAGCGCCGCAATTGCGGCAAGCCCGTATTTCCATGACGAAACCGGTTCGGAAACATGGCGGAACGCATAGGCGATGAAGATAATGATCGCGACCACGACAACAGCAATCGCAACCCACGCCTTTGCGCGAAGCTCTTCCCCAACAGCGGGTCCTACGTCCGAAAACCGTTCTTCGTTTATCACTCGCGCGCCGTCAAAAGAAAGCGCCGTTTTAAGGGATTCGCGGCCTTTTTCATCAAGAGTCTCCGTGCGGACAATGTATCCCTTTTCGCCGGATGGCTGTGCGAGAACGCCGCTCCATCCATGATTCTCAAGGCTTTCCGAAAGTTCAGAAACAGATGGGCGTTCTCCTTCATACGAAACCTCCATAATGGAACCGCCCGTAAAATCGATCCCGAAATTGAGCCCGAAAATAATAATAGCCGAAAGCGCCGCAAGCATGATAAGCCCCGATATGGAAAGGAATAAATTTCTGTATTTTATGATAAACATAATGCGTTATGCATATTAAATTCTTCTTATGCCGGATCCGAACAAAAACGGTATTTCCTGTTTATTCCAAAGCGCTGCTCTAAGAAATGTCCGCGTAATTGTTATTGCCGAGAGTATGGAAACAAGAACGCCGACTCCGAGCATGAGCGCAAATCCCTCAATCAAACTGGTGCCGAACCAAAATAGTATAATCGCGCTGATGAAACTTGATGTATTGCTGTCGCGTATGGACGTCCACGCGCGAGAAAAACCGTCATGTAAGGCATCGCGGGTATTTTTTCCGCGCTTAAGCTCTTCCTTGAATCTTTCAAAAACAAGAATATTCGCGTCCACCGCCATTCCGACTGAAAGAATGAAGCCAGCGATGCCTGCGGCGGTAAGCGTTACGGGGACAAGTTTGATAATCGCAAGCATCATGAGGACATAAAGAGCTAGGGCGGCGACCGCAACAAGGCCCGGCAGGCGATACCACAAAACCATAAAAAGCGCGATCAAGAAAAATCCGAATGCGCCTGCGCGAATTCCCGCGGCGGTAGCTTCTTCGCCCAAAGACGCGCCGATAGATTCGCTTCCGATAAGCTCGATGGGGAGCGGCAGTGCGCCGAAGTTAAGATTTCGGACAAGCTCCCTTGCTTCGTCCGGGGTAAAATCTCCGCTGATAACCGCTTCCCCGCCGGTGATTGCTTCATTGACGACCGGAGTGCTTATCGGCACCCCGTCAAGATAAATTGCGATAGTGCGCCCCACATTCTCTTTGGTAAGCCGCTCAAAAATATCCGCGCCTTCCTTTGTAAACACAAGCGAAACAATCGGTTCATTAAGCCCATACCCCCCTTGACCGCTTCCGAATTGAAGCTCTGCGCGTTTCAAATATTTTCCGGTAAGTTCTGTCGGCATATACGGCTCGCGGCCGAGAAGCGCCATATCCTCCGGACTTGGTTCTTCTCCTGCTGTAATCGCGGCCTGCGCGCGCTCGCTCGCTTCAGTGATTTTCACTCTTTCTTCGGGGGCGAGAGCTACTTCCGTCTTAAATTCAAGAAGCGGCGTCTGTCCGATAAGCCGGACGGCTTCATCGATATCGGTAACGCCCGGAAGCTCAACGAGAAGGCGATTCTCCCGCACGCCCTCGGATACAAAACTGCCTTTTTCCGTTTGGACCAAAGGTTCAACCACGCCAAAAAGATTCACCCGCCGTTCAATCACATCCCGAAGCGCGGACATGGAATCTTCCGCCTCGACAGGCGGCACCGCAGACGTATCGGCGCGATATACAAGCTGAGTGCCGCCGGAGAGGTCAAGCCCGAGCTTAAAAGGAAAGCGCGCGGGCTTGTCTTCCCGCGGTAATTCGGACGCATAAACAAACCAGCCGATCGCGGCCCCAATGATGAGTATTAATAAAGCGACTATTCGCTCTTTGAACATTGAAACCATTGTATATGAGGGATTGGAAAAATCAACCTGCTCGCAAAATTTCGATTTCCCCATCCCTAAGACGCACGAGTTTAGAGGGATTGCCCGTAATATGCCCGCCGTCAATATAGAAATCAGCTTCTTTGCCAAAATAGTTTCTTGCTTCTTCTATTGTCTCTGCGGGCGGGAGTCCGGCGGGATTTGCGGACGGCGCCGCAAGAGGACCGGCTTTTTTGAGAAACGCGCGGAGACTATCGTCCGCCGGAATACGAAACGCGATCTCCTTCGTGCCGCGATGAAGATAAAAAAACTCTGGGGACGAGCACGGAAAAATGACGCTTACTTTCCCGGGCCAGAGCCCATCCAACATTTTTTTGTCTTGTTCGTTCGGCGCAATGCCGAAGCGCATGAGTTCTGAAACGTCCAGAATAAGAACGATAAAGGGCTTCTCTGTATCGCGCCGCCGGACGCGATAGAGCCGCTCCACAGCGCTCGGCAATAGCGCGGAACACACAATGCCATAAATAGTATCAGTCGGCATAACGCCGATATCGCCGCTTTTTAATATAGAAATAGAACCTTCTCCTTCGTAAAATTTCATCTTATGCTTTCTCGATAAGTTGAAGAAGAAGCGAAATGGGGACGCCCGTTCCGCCTTTTGCAAGATACTCTCCCTCAATCGATACCATGCGCGGCGCGATATCGATATGAAGCCAGGGATAATCCTTCACGAACTGATAGAGAAAAATGGCCGCATTAATCGCCTCGCCGTAACGTGTTTTGCCGGTGTTTGCAAAATCTCCATATGTTCCTTTTATTTCTTCAGCGTATTCGTCCCAAAGAGGCAATGGCCAAACGTGGTCGCCGGATTTCTCGCCGAGTTCGCGCGCAAGCGCTTCGAGCTTCGCGTCTTTTGTGAATATGGCGGACGCGCGCTGACCAAGCGCAGACATCGCTGAACCGGTGAGCGTCGCGACATCGACCACAAGAGCCGGATCGTATCGCCCCGCGTATGTGAGAGCATCTGCAAGCATGACACGCCCTTCCGCATCGGTATTCAAGATTTCTATCGTTTTTCCGGAAAGCGAAGTGATGATGTCATGCGGTTTCAAACTCATTCCAGACGGCATATTTTCCGCCGCAGGGATAAGTCCGACTATATTCCTCTGTATGCCGAGTTTCGCCGCAAGAATGACCGCGTGAAGAACAGCTGCGCCCCCCGCCATATCCATATGCATATCATCGAGATGGCTCCCCGTTTTTATATTAATGCCGCCGGTATCGTATGTTACGCCTTTTCCGACAAGCACAATCGGCTTTATTTTTTTGCCGGTTTTTCCTTTCTGTCCGCGCGGAAGCGGAAAATACTCAAGTATGACGAATTTCGGCTCGTGTTGCGAACCATCACCGACCGCAAGCACGCCGCCCATGCCAATCTTTCTCATCGCCTGTTTGTCGAGAACGCTCGCCTTAACCGGAAACCCCTTCGATTCGGCGATGGCATTCTCGGCAAAATGCGCCGGCGCCATATCGCACCCGGGCGTATTGACGAGATCGCGGCTTTTGTTTATATGCGTCGCAATCATAAGCCCGCGCGCAATCCCTTCTTCTGTTTTTCGAGAACCGCCGGTGATAAAAATGTCCTTCACAAAAAAATGGCGATCCGCATCAACCGTCTTATAAAAATCAAACTCATAATTCGAGAGGATGAATTCGCGGGCAATAATCTCACCTAATTCTTTCTCCGTAAAACCAAGACGGGGAAATGCAAAATCCGGCATATGAATATGGAGAGACGGGATCTCCGTTTTTTTCGCTTCCGCGATGATTTTTCGCATAGTCAAAAAAAACGTCCGGCGCGTCATTTTTTTCAACCCGTCTTCGCCTGTCCCGATTTCAAGAGTTCGAACCCCGTCCCGATCCCGAAATATGGCGCTTTTTCCCTCCGTCAACGCGATACGAACAGCCCCTTTGCGCGCCGCGTTCTTTTCTTCATTTTTCCCCAAAAAGTGAAATTTCATTAGAAAAACTCTAGCAGAAAAAAGGGACTAAAGCAAGCCGCGCTCGGTTAAAGCGCCTATGAGCCTCTCTGTTTCTTTCGGTCCCGAAACCGCGACGGAATACACTCCCACCTCAAGCACGGGATAATCATTTCCGCCTGGGAAGAGCCCGTCGCCGACAAAAAGCATTTCGTCTTTTGTAAAACCAAGATGTTTCTCAATCTGGGCAATTCCATACGCCTTATCCATTCCTTTGCGTGTCACGTCAATTGAAGTAGTGCCGGCAACTCGCACCTCGTGGTCGGGAAGGTATTTTTTGACCGCCGCGGCGATTGCGAGCCGTTTTGCGCGGTCAGGGTCCCACGCTTCCTTGAGCTCGCGCGGCGCTTTTTGTCCCAAGGCGGAGAGCGTCACCTGGCTTCCTCTGTTTTCTATGGTCTCGCCGTAAGGATTTTCCGGTTCCGCATAGCCGACATCTTTGAAGCCCCGATGAAAAGCGTCAAAAATTTTCTCCGCTTCTTCGTGAGCAAGCTCCTCTGCATAGACAAGCTCCCACCCATTTTTATCGAATCGGTAAAACCGCGTGGTGTTCGTTGGAAAAAGAAAGAGGTTCCGTAACTCATTCTCCCTGAGAGAAAACCCCTGTAAAAACTGCTTCTCAAACTGCTCAAACGAACCCCCGGACATGACGGCGACACTCTTTTCTTCAAGGAGCCGCGAAAAAAGCCCGCGCATCGCATGCTCCATCTCGCATTTTACGGGAGTGAGTGTCCCGTCAAGGTCAAAAATAATAATCTTTTTCGCGTGAAGCGTCATGGCGCAATTATACATCAAAAAAGCCCCGGTTATTCCGGGGGTTCTGCATTATGCGCCTAAACGGTATGTCCGATGAATTCTCCACCTTTTACTGTTTGTTTCTTTTTTGAGAATCGCGACATTATCAAACGCCGCTTCATAATTCACGGAGCGGCGCGAGACGAAACTCCAAATGCGTCCGAATAAAGGAAGCCTCTTCCTTGGAAAACTCCGTGCAACCGAAACATGAAGCGTGCGCCACTTGCCGCGCGGGGACTTCATCCAGGAAATCGCCTGAAGAGCGTTTCTCAAAACCAGAACGGATACGGCAGTCTCAAAAGATTATTAATAATCTGCCAATAATGTCAAGTTCCCAGTGTCTCGAAAACCCGAGATAATAAAATCATGCAAAAAATACAAATTTTAGAAGACCGCGTCGTTCACGACGGAAAATACATAAAACTCATTGAGACGCGCTACAAAGGCATCACGGGCGAGGAAGGCGTCTGGGAACGCGTGGAGCGCAAGACGCACGGTCGCATTGTCGCCATTGCCGCAGTTACCAAAAAGCGCGAGCTGGTGCTTATCAAAATTTTCCGCATACCGCTCCGCGCCTATACGATTGAGCTTCCGGCGGGACTCATGGACAAAAAAGGTGTGTCAGAAGAAACGCTCGCACGTGCAGAACTCCTTCAGGAAACCGGCTATGACGCCCCCCGATATGAACTCATAAATGCCGGCCCTTTCAACTCCGGCCTTGTAGATGACGAACTCGCGATCTACCTCGCGCTTGACGCAGAAAAAGTTCAGGAACAAAAACTCGAGGAAGCGGAGGAGATTGAGGTTATGCTTGTCCCGCTCTCCGAACTTGAGTCGTTTCTTCTCCCAAAAGACCGCGAAACGCGAACAGACATCAAACTCGGCGGCATACTTCCCGCCCTTTACGCGCGAGGGCTTATGGGTTGATTTGTGGCCCGATCTGTAAGATACTGTCCCTTGGCTTGTTCCATATAGCAAGAGGATTTTGTCCATGAATATAGTTGTTTTGGGCGCCCAATGGGGCGACGAAGGGAAAGGGAGAATTGTAGACAATCTCTGTCATTCCGCACGTATGATAGTGCGCTTCCTTGGCGGAGCCAATGCGGGACACACAGTTGTTATTGACGGGGTATCGCATAAAATCCATAATCTTCCATCCGGCATTCTGCACCCGGGCATGATAAATATTGTCGGCCCGACTGTTGCGTGCGATCTTCCGGTCATACAAAGCGAGCTTGATGTTGCGAACCGATTCGGCTCAACCGTTTTTCTTGATCGGTCAGCACCGGTCGTTCTCAATATCCACAAAACGATTGACGCGGGACGTGAAAATGCGGCAAAGGGAAACGCCATCGGCACCACCAAACGCGGTATCGGGCCTGTATTCGAAGACTACTGGGGACGGAGAGGGCTCCGGCTCGGCGATCTTGTAAGCGAGGCGCGCATAGCGGAACGCCTGCGGACGGGCGGCTATTACGATGAAAAGCTCGCGGTTGCGAAATATCTCAAAACCGACCTTGATTTCATTCAATCATTTGACGAAGCGGTTGCATGGTGTCTGCAGTTTAGCGAGATGCTAAGGCCGTATCTTGCAGATACACGAATGATGGTTGCAGAAGCGGCGCGGGATGGTAAAGACATTATCTTTGAAGGAGCGCAGGGAATTCTCCTTGATACGGTCCATGGTTCATCGCCCTTTACCACATCGTCAACGTGCACCGCGGCGGGGGTGGCGCAATCATTCGGCATATACCGTTTTGAGCGTGTCATCGGGGTCGTCAAAGCATATGCAACGCGTGTTGGTGAAGGGCCGTTCCCGACGGAACAGAATAACGAAACAGGAAAGCTCATCGCCGCGAAAGGATGCGAGGTCGGCACCACAACCGGACGTTCGCGCAAAGTCGGATGGCTTGATCTCCCCGCGCTCCGTTATGCCTGCCGCGTGGGAGGCGTAACCGAGCTTATGCTCACCAAAGCAGACGTGCTTTCGGGCATTGCCGAAATTCCGGTATGCACATCATACGAATTTGAAGGAAAACCGGTCGGTGGACTGGAAACCTTAACAACACGCGTCATGCGGGAGGCAAAACTCGAGTATCAGACACTCCCCGGATGGAACGGCGATCTTGGGCAATGCTCTTCATACAAAGACCTTCCGGAATCGCTCAAAAACTACATTGCGATCGTCTCGCAATTCACGCGCCTTCCGACAACCGCGGTGACTGTCGGCGCGGAGCGAAGCGCGATTCTCTACACAAACGGAAACGGAAAAAAATAACAAAAACACCTCGGCCAGTCGCCGAGGTTTTTCATAATTTTGATGCGTTTGTTTGACGAAATCCGAACCTACTTTGAGCGAAACTGACCGCCTCCGCTTCGCTCCGGCGGAACGCTCGGGCGCGGCGGAATTCCCCCCGTGAACCCCCCGTCCGCCGCGCCCGCGCTTGGGCTTCGCAAATTTTTTGGCGGGCAATCATAAAATAAGAATAGCATATTATTCTAATTTTGAATATTGCTTTTGTGAATATATCCTGTTAATATATGGGTAGGTCAATACGAACAAAGGAATATCAAGATTTTGCGGAAAAGCTGAAGAAAGCCCGCCTAGAAGCAGGTTTGACGCAAGTTGAGGTCGCAAAGAGACTGAAACGGCCACAATCTTATATTTCAAAATCAGAGGCGGGCGAGCAAAGATTGGATATTGTAGAGATCAAGAAGTTTGCTACACTTTATAAAAAAGACGTCAACTATTTCATTAAATAAACTATGACTTTCATTTATATCCTTCTCGCAATAATCGCTTTCATACTTTGGAAAATTTATCGTCAACGAGAAGACGAAAAAGAGCAAATCGCCAGTGAAAAATTTGATGCGGAGTGGGAGGAAAAGAAAAAAGAAGAGTTCAAGGACTACCCTCACCTATGGGGAAAACTTGAAGGCAACTGGCTTGAAGTGTTTGCAAATCATCACAAAAATGGACTCCCTCTTTTGAAAATAGCGTTCCTATTGATGTTGGGCGAATCAACAAAAATTGATTACTCGGAAGGTTCGCTGAAATATGATAGTCTTTGGGATTGCTCGAAAGAATTGTTGGAACATCTTGAGAAATATCACGAAGGAACAACCGCTGAACACGAAATAGCACTCTGCACTTATTGGCAAATT
>JAKEFN010000073.1 GCA_022616085.1 bacterium | reverse complement strand
GTCTTCGGATGCGAGGATGTTACGGACGTTCCTGATGAAGATGACGCCCCGCCGCCAAGGGCGAGCATTCGTTTCGCCCGCTCCCGCGCGCGATCCATCTCTTTTTCATACGCCCCGACATTAATGGTCGGGAGAAGTTTGATAATCTGGTCGTTCACGGCGGCCCCCATTTCTCGGAAAAGGCGGAGTCCCTCTTTCTGATACTCAACAAGAGGATCCCGCTGACCGTATGCGCGGAGATTAACCGAAGAGCGCGTATAATCCATAAGCTCAAGATGCTCAATCCAAAACATATCAAACGTCTGAAGCGCGAGGCGCCGGAATATTTCAAAAAATTCATCGTCTCCGAGAGCGCCCCGCTTCTCGACCACAATGTCCGCGGCTTTTTCATCTTCGGAAAAAAGCTCCGCGAGGTAAGCCTCCAAAAAAGAGCGTTCGCCGAAAAGGATTTTTCTCCGCCGTTCATACGTTGCAGTGCGCTGGCGATTAAGCACATCATCATAAGCAAGAACGTGCTTCCTCGCGTCAAAATGAAAACCCTCAATCTTCTCTTGTGCTGATTCAAGGGATTTTGAAATAAATTTGTGCGTAATCGGCTCGTCTTCGGGAATTTTAAACGTGCCCATCACCTTTTTTATCGTATCAGACGCAAAAACGCGCATAAGCGAATCCTCAAGCGACACCATGAACTGCGTCTCCCCGGGGTCGCCCTGCCGCCCGGCGCGGCCGCGAAGCTGATTATCTATCCGCCGCGCTTCATGCCGCTCGGTACCGATGACAAAAAGTCCGCCGAGCCCTCTCACTTTCTCATGCGCCTCCGGACTTCCGGGGTTGCCGCCGAGAATAATATCCACGCCGCGCCCCGCCATATTCGTCGCAATCGTAACGCGCCCGAATGTCCCCGCCTGCGCGATGATTTCGCCCTCCCGCTCGTGGTTTTTGGCGTTAAGCATCTCAAACGGGATCCCCTCGCGTTCAAGAAATGCCCCAAGAAGCTCATTTTTTTCTATAGAAACGGTCCCGACAAGGACCGGCTGTCCCCGCCCATGCAGTTCTTTAATTTTTTTCGCAACTGCGGTAAATTTCCCCTTCTCGTTTTGGAATATAAGGTCATGGTGGTCGACGCGGCGGCTTTCTTTGTTTGTAGGAACAGTGCTGACTTCGAGCTTATACACTTTAAAAAACTCTTCTTGGCTCGTCTGCGCCGTGCCGGTCATACCGGAGAGTTTTTCATACATGCGGAAATAATTTTGGAACGTTATACTTGCCACGGTGCGCGATTCTTTCTGCACAGAAACACCCTCTTTCGCCTCTATGGCCTGGTGAAGCCCCTCGCTCCAACGGCGTCCGGGCTGAAGACGGCCGGTAAACTCGTCAACAATAACAACCTCGCCGTCTTTTACCACATAATCGCGGTCTTTGACAAAAAGGGCTTTTGCCCTTACTGCGGTTTCCAGATGATGCACATATTTGATGCCTTTTTCCGTATAAATATTGTCAACGCCAAGACTCTTTTCGGCTTTTTCAATGCCGTCGTCGGTAATAGTTATCGCCTTGAGCTTCTCGTCGATGGTATAGTCCTCGCCCTCCTTCATGCGCGCAGCGATTTTATTGAATGTTTCGTATAAATTCTCCGATTCGGCAGACGGGGCGGAAATAATAAGAGGTGTTCGCGCTTCGTCAATAAGAATTGAGTCAATTTCGTCAACAATAGCAAATGGGTGTCCGCGCTGGGCGACTGTTTTAGTATCGTATGCGATGTTATCGCGGAGATAATCGAAACCGAATTCATTATTGGTGCCGTATGTAATATCCGCCGCGTAGGCTTCCTTTCGCGAGCAAGGGCGCAAAAACTCATAAACAACCTTAAAAGCCCCTTGCTCGTCGCGCGCCTTATCGAGCTCTTTGTGCGCCGGATCGTATATATATGAAATTTGATTATTTATAACCGAAACGGAAAGCCCGAGAAACGCATGCACTTGCCCCATCCATACGGCATCGCGGCGCGAAAGATAATCGTTGACGGTAACAATATGGACGCCTTTGCCGGCAAGGGCATTGAGATACGCAGGAAGGGTCGCAACAAGAGTCTTTCCTTCTCCGGTCTTCATTTCGGCAATGCCGCCCTGGTGAAGCACCATGCCGCCCATGAGCTGAACGTCATAGTGGCGCTGACCGAGGGTGCGTTTCGCCGCTTCCCGCACAAGTGCAAATGCTTCAGGAAGAATATCATCAAGGGATTCACCCCCCTCCGCGCGCTTTCGGAGCGCACCGCTCATTGCGCGAATTTCTTCGTCGGTTTTAATTGAAACGACACTCTCAAGCCCGTTGATTTTCTCAACAAGCGGCTTCAAATCCTTGACCTTTTTCCCCTCCCCTCCTCCAAAAAAATTCTTTAGAAAATCCATAGTATGTCCCATGATAGCACGAATCGAGGCATAAAAAAACACCGATCTCGCGGTGTTAAGAAAAAACGACTTCTCCCCCTTTGTGTGCGCCTCTTTTGAACCACGGTGTCTTCCCAGCCGTCTGGGGCGCCGTTTTTATTTTTGCGCGTGAAAGAACGGCAACCCGTTCATTCATCCATTCTAAAATTATAGTGCAAAGCTCATCGACATTTTCATCAAGAAGAAAATGCCCTTTTTCAAGCATAATGAGACGCTTTTCTTCCGGGGGGGTAGAAATGCCATTAAAAAAATTTTCAACTGCAGCAGGAATCGCAATGCGATCATTTTTCCCGTGAATAAAAAGACAGGGTGTTCTAATCGCTTTTTTATTCCTATGTGCGGCGCGCACCGCTCGTTGGATCGCCACGGCCGTCTTCAGTTTTATCCTATTCCCTTTGAAATAGAGCGGGTCGTCCAACATCTTTCGCCACTCGCCTTCATGCTCCGCAGTTTCTTCATCCATTGAAGAAATATCAATCTCAATATCTCCAAGCGGGGTGAAGGCATACACCTCCCGCGGAATATGATCCAGAAGCCAGACGAGTCTTCGAAGCCCGAATGATACATTCTGGACAATTTCAAGGGGGGTGGCGATACAAACAATGCCCGCGACGCGCCGCGCCAAGATCGGAAAGATCTGCATAAGACGGATGATGATGAGGGCGCCGAAGCTTCCCGCGATAAGAAAGACTGGTTTATCTTTTGTCTCATCAGACACAAGAAGCTCAACCGTCTGAATTCGAACCAGGCCGACAAACTCTTCCTTGAAGCTCCGTTTTATGGTTGCGCGCTCTTTCTCGTCTTTTACGCTCAAACCGTGCCCGGGAAGATCAAACGTGGAGACATTATAATTGTTCCGCAGAAGAAAAAACAAAAGCTCCCGATCCATTTCGGAATACCGCTTAAAAGGATGCACATAAAGAAGGCTCCCTTTTGCGACGTCCGCGGAAAGAAAATTCCGAGAAGTATAAACCTTTCTCTTTGCGGCGGGTGCAATAGTATCCAAAAAATGACGTCGGTTTTTCATACCGCGTCTCCTTTTACAGAAGTCTAACTATCTTTTTTCTACCATAGAGTTTCCTAAATAGCGAGTTGACAAAACTACCATTCCAATGCGCCGCCGACTTGATATTCCGTAACGCGCGTTTCAAAAAAATTCTTCTCTTTGGAGAGATCAATCGCCTCACTCATCCACGGAAACGGATTCTCGCTCTCATATTGACGCGGAAGGCCGATGCGCTCAAGCCGCCGGTCCGCGATATGCTCTATATATTGCTTGAATGCTTCCGCGTTCATGCCGAATATGCCCTTTGGAAATACTTCCCGCGCAAACGTGTATTCCAGCACCACGCCACGGCGAATAAGCTCTATAATATGCTCTTGAAAATCTTTAGACCATACGCCGGGGATTTCCGTTTTGATGGCATTTATCATATTAATGCCAAAGTTGAGATGCTGTGATTCGTCCCGCATAATATATTGAATCTGCTCGGCCGAACCTACAAGCTTATTTTGGCGCTGGAAGCCGAACATGACCGCAAACGCGCTGTAAAAGAAGATTCCTTCCATAATGACAGAAAAAACGATCATGTTTTCAAGGAATTTCTGGTCGTTTTCGAGCGTTCCAGTTTTGAAATGAGGATCAAAAACACCTTCGTTTAAGGACAACACAAGGTTGTCTTTTTCATAAATCGCCTCAACCTCGCGGTACATATTAAAAATTTTGCTCTCATCCATGCCAAGAGACTCGACAATATATTGGTATGCATGGGTGTGTATCGCCTCCTCGTATCCCTGCCGCAAAAGATACATGCGGCATTCAGGGCTTGTAACATGCTTATAAAACGCCAGCACCACATTATTCGCCGCGATGGAATCTGCGGTCGTAAAAAACCCAAGCACGGTCTCAAATGCCTGCCGTTCGTCGGGGGACAAGACATTTTTTGATTTCCACTGCTCAATATCTTTCTGCATGCTGATTTCTGTCGGAAGCCAGTGGTTTGCATTTCCGGTATTATACGCTTGCCATGCGAACGCATGCTTCATAGGATAAAGCTGAATAACATCGGCGTCCGCGCCGTTAATGACGCGGCGCTGATTTATGTCTATTCGTTTGCTTGTTTTAGCGATAGGCATGATGGCTAAGTCAAAAGTTTCCGCCGCCGGCGGAAAAAATAATAAGAGTGATTACCTTATTGTATCGCTACTATAAACACAACGCAAATTTTACTCCGACACCACGCGAAGAACTTCCTCAATCGTCGTTATTCCTTGCGCCGCCTTGAAGATGCCGTCCTCAATCATACCGTGCATCCCTTCTTTTTTTGCTTGCTTGTCAATTTCTTCAGTCGTTCCGCCTTTGATAATAATCTCACGAATGGCAGGCGACATTTCAAGAACTTCATAAATGCCTCGGCGTCCTTTGTAGCCGTCCGGACATTCCAAAGATTCCTTCGCTTTGTAGAATGGCACGTCTTTCCATGTGTCTTTTGGCCCTATCACGTTCTCTTCACGCAAAAGCTCAAGCACGCGATCGAGATCGATATTTTTTCGTAAATTCTCAATCTCGCCTTCCGACAAAGTATATTTCGTCTTCGTGGAGCATAATTTCCTTACGAGACGCTGCGCGGTAATTACTTTTATTGTGGAAATAAGAAGAAACGCCTCCTGTCCCATATCGATAAGCCGCGGAACCGTGCCGGCGGCGGAGTTTGTATGAACCGTTGATAGAACAAGGTGTCCCGTAAGCGCCGCATTGACCGCGAGAGACGCCGTCTCGCTGTCGCGGATTTCACCGACCATGATGATATTGGGGTCCTGCCGCACAAGCGCGCGAAGCCCGGTTGCAAAAGTAAGGCCGATCTGCGGCTTCACTTGTGTCTGGTTCACCCGCGGCATCTGGTATTCGATCGGGTCTTCGATAGTCGAAATATTTACTTCCGGAGTATTTAGAATATCAAGAACTGTATAGAGCGCGGTGGTTTTCCCCGATCCGGTCGGTCCGGTAACGAGAATGAGACCTGTTTTTTGTTTTGTCGCGCTATGAATGCGTTCCAAATTAAGTCCGTAAAAGCCGAGCGACTCAAGGGTAAATCCGGATGCGGAATCGCGGAGTACGCGCATGACGATTTTTTCCCC